>CANJOG010000059.1 GCA_947475475.1 Acetobacteraceae bacterium | reverse complement strand
CGCAGCGGGGTCTCCCAACTGCCGCCCTCTTCCTGGCGGAACAGGCGGAGCGTCGGATACCAGTCCGTCTCCTCGCCATGCCGCAGCCAGCGCCAGTCGGCATTCGGCGGCAGCAACACCCAGCAGGGCACACCCAGCGCCCCGGCCAGATGGGCGAGTGCGGTATCCACCGTCACCAGCAGGTCCAGATTGGCCAGCAGCCCGGCCAGATCGGCGAAATCGGCGGGCTCGCGCGGCGGTAATTCCACGCGTCCATGCGCCGCCAGCGCCGCCCGCTCCGCCACATCCGGCTGGTGCTGCACGGCGATGAACCGTCCCGGCGTGTAGGCGTCCGCCAGCGGCAGCATTGCCGCCAGCGCGATCGAGCGGCGGGCATCGTTGCTGTGATTGGGATTGCCGCGCCAGACCAGGCCGATGCGCTTGCCCGGCTTTGGCCCCAGCAGCCCCGCCCACTCCGCCACGCGCCCTGGATCGGCGGCGAGATAACGCGGCGTCCCCGGTATCGTCGCCGGCGTGGTGCCAAACAGGCGCGGCAGACCCATCAGCCCGGCGCGGAAATCGTAATCCCCCGGATCACCCCCGGTGGCGATCACCCGCAGCCTCGGCTCCAATTGCCGCATCAGCCCGCGCAGCGGCGATTGTACCGACATTGTCACTACAGCGCCGGACTCGGCCAGCATGATGGCATAGCGGGAGAATTGGATCGTATCGCCGAAGCCCTGCTCCCAATGCAGGAACACGCGCTTGCCGCGCGCCTCCGCCAGGGAGCGCAATTCCGGCGCGGTGAAATTATCCGCCAGGCTTGTGGTATCGTGCCGGGGCCGCCAGTCGAATTCCTCCAGCCCTTCCGCCCAGCGTCCAAGCCGCAGCAGGGTATGGGCGCGGTTGCGATGCGTCTCGGGCCGACGCGGCGCGATCGCCAGCGACTTGCCGTAATCCTCCAGCGCGCCGTCCAGATCGCCGCCCAGCACACGCGCATAGCCGCGATCGCACCAGGCCTCGGCATAGTCGGGGCGCAGTGCGATGGCGCGGTCATAGGTGGCGAGAGATTCAGGGATGCGGCTCAGATCGGCCAGCACGCCGGCGCGCCAGTACTGCGCGGCGGCATTGTCCGGCTCCAGCGCCACCGCGGCATCGCAATCGGCCAATGCGGCCTCGGTGCGGCGCAGCCGGCGCAGTGCCAGGGCGCGCTGGGTCAGCGGCTCGGCCCGGTCCGGCGCCAGGGCGATGGCGCGGCCGAACCCGGCCAGCGCCTCCTCCGTGCGGCCAGTGAGCAGCAGCGCATGGGCGTGGTTCCACAGCGTCGGCAGATCGTCCGGCGTGATTGCCAGGGCGGCGGCAAAACTGGCCACTGCCTCGGCCGGCTGGTTCAGATCGAGACAGGAGGCGCCGAGATTATTGTGATAGCCGGCATTGCCCGGCTCCAGCGCCACGGCGCGGGCAATCCCCTCGCGGGCGGCGGCGAATTTGCCCATCTGGCGCAGCAGGCCTGAGCGGTTCGAGTGCGCGGCGGCGAAATGCGGGGCGATGGCAATGGCGGCGTCGTAGCAGGCCAGCGCCTCCGGGTGGTGCCCGGCCTCATGCTGTAAAATGCCGATTTCGTACTGTGCCGCGGCGAAATCCGGACTGGCTGCGATCAGAGCACGATATGCCGCCTCCGCCTCGGCACGCCTGCCGGCGCGCGCGAGGCCACTGGCGCGGCGCAGCGCCTCGGCCTCCTCCTGGGTCGGAAGGGCGGCTATTTCTCGCCCCTTCTCATGCGGGCGAGCTTGCGCAGCGGCGCGCTGATCTTCCATGATCGCGACTCATAGACCGCCGCGATGGTCGCCGAGAGATCGTTGGCCGTCATCTGCTCGGGCACCGGGTCCGGCCCGCCACGGCGGCCGGCCAGTCGGGCGAGGATGCGCAAGGGTTTGGTGACCTTCCAGGAGCGGCTGTCCAGCAGCGAGCGCAGGATCACCGCATCGGCCGGCGGCGCCCCTGAACCGGACTGCCAGGAGCCGCCGAGTTGGGCGCGCATCCGCCGGTTTTCGTCATAAAGCTCGCGGATGCGCCGCGCCGCGCCGGGCGGGGCCAGATAGGGCAGCCGGTCCAGCTTGCTCATCGCCAGGACGTGATCGCTCTCCCATTCCGCCGCGGCGTGCAGTTGTGCCGAGGTGTCCATATTCTTCCACCAGCGATAGATGCTGGTGATATCGGTGGAGTTCGACACGCCGCAGAGCGGGATGGCGCGCAGCAGGAAATCCCAGTCCTCCTGGGTGTTCAGCCGCTCATCGAAGCGCATTCCGAAATCGGCGTAGAGCGAGCGCGGAAATGACAGCGACACTGGCGGGCTGGCATTTTCATGCAGATGGGCGAGCCAGTCGAACTCCGCGGCCCAGGGGCGGTCAAAGCCGGTGACGGCGCTGACCGATTGATTGTCCTTCGGGCCGGTCACCTCGCTCCATTGCCGCGTGCTGGCGGCGCGCAGCACGGCGCCGGGCTTTTTCGCGGCGAGGTCGCGGAAGGTCTCCACCCAATGGGCGAAGACGACGTCATCATCGTCGAGAATGCTGACATAGCGGCCCCTGGCCTGGGCGAATCCCTCATTCAGCGGCGCGGTGCGGCCGGGCGCATCGAACAGCACCAGGCGGATCTTCTCGCGCAGCCATGGGGGATTGTCCTCGATGCAGCGCTCGACCGCTTTCTGCCGTTCCGGGGTGAGCCGGTGGCCGATCACCACCACTTCGAAATCGGTGTCGGTCTGGCCCATCAGCGTCACGAACATGTCGGTCAGCGTGTGGATGCGCGTGCCCTGGGTGCGGGTGACGATGGAGAGGAAGGGCTCTGGCGCATCGGGCGTGGCGGCAAGCGGCAACTGGCCGGGGGCGAAAGCGCGCACGAACTGGTTTACGGCGGCATTGCCATCGGCGTTATCGCGCAAGCTGGTGAGCAGGGCGTGCAGCGGCGTGCCTTCGGCGAGGGCGAGATGCCCGGCAGGGAAGTGCTGGTCGCTCTGATCGATGATGACGTCATTGGCACCGATCTGGTGCAGCCCTGCCTGGCGCGTCATGGCGGCGAGCCGGTCCGCGGTGAAAAAGTTCAGATGCGTCGCATCCAGCAATCCCGCCAGCGTGTAGTCGAACCGGCCGGTCAGCATTTTGAACGCGATATCGCGATGGGCGATGTTGGGCACGCTGATGATCACCGGCGCATGATGCGCGGCGGCGATATCGCGCAGGGCCCGCATGGTCGAGAGCGGATCGGGCAGGTGTTCCAGTGTGTCGAGGATGGAGACCGAGCCGAGACGGCGGCCGGCGAGCGCCTGGGTCAGCGCATCCCGTGTTGGTTCGTAGTCACCGAGGAAAATCCCGTGGGTTTCAAACCCACGGGCGGCAAGTGCCGCCAGTTCCGACGCGTCGGCATCGACGCCGACATAGATCCGGCCAAGCCGTTCGGTGATGTGCTCGCCGAGCCGGCCGAATCCGCAGCCGACATCCAGATGCACCGACTCGCCGGGGGCGCAGTGGCGTGCGAGCAGGTTTAGCGTATGGCCATAGACGTTGTTGGCATGAACTTCGTTGTCGTAATGGACATTCATGGCGCGTTCACCTGGCCTGACAGTTTTGTTGGTCATCAAACCATACCTCGCCGCTGGCGGCCCCTGGTTTGAGTCCGTGTTTCGCGCGCGCCGCCGGCCAAGCCGCGTGCATATCAGATCGCGAAACGATGGCGCGCATAGGCGAGGCCGATGAATTCGCCGACGCGGTGATTGGCATCGACTGGCACGGGCAGGCTGCCCGCCTGTTCGCGCCGGCGGAATTCGGCGGCGGCGCGGCGCATCGGCTCGTCACCTTCCCGGTCGAAATAGTCCAGATAATTCCTGGTCAGATCGGGGCGCGACCATTTCCACGGCAGCAGCAGCCCGGCCTCGGCGGAGAAATAGCGTTCGGCGCCACCGGAAATCCAGCCGCCATTGCGATCGAGCCGTTTGTCATGGAAGACGGTGGCCGACGGGAGGTAGAGCACTTTTAGACCCTCCAGGCGCACACGCCAGGAAAAGTCCACGTCGTCGCAATAGAGGAAGAAGGTCTCGTTATCGAAGCCGCGCAGCTTGCGGGCGAGTCCCATCGGGAACATGGCGCAGGCGGTCGAGGCCCAGCATGTCTCGCCAGTGACGCGATTGAAATCCTTGGGATGCTCGATGGGCAATTGCCGCCCCTCAGTCACACCCACCCCGCCGCGCGCGAAAGGCTCGGCCAGATACTGGAGCGCGCGCGGCGACATGCGCACGTCCGGATTGAGCGTCATCGCCAGATCGGTCTCGCAGGTATCGAGCAGCCTGTTATGGCCGAGTGCCGAGCCGAGATTGGCGTTGAAGAAATAATAGTGGATATGCAGGAACTGCGGGAATTTCCGCCGAAAATCGTTCATCTGCTCTTCGGAGAGGCAGGGCGTGGGCGAGCAATCGCCGAAGGCCACCTCCACACCGCCGAGCGCGCCGCCACTGACGGCGAGTTCCGTCGCGCGCGCCGTGCTGGCCAGCGCCATCTCGACATCGTGCGGCGTGTTGTTGAACAGCACCGATTGCACGCGCAGCGTCGCGGTCGGCTTCATGATGCAGGCACGGTGCAACGCCGCGCCGGACAACGCGCCTGCGCATTTGCTTTCATCCATTGGCATGGTCGGTCCAGTCAGCGATTTCAGTCAGTGTATCCTCGAAAAGCCGCTGCGGCACCCAGCCAATCGCCTCGGTGGTGCGCGCGATCGCGCAGACGGCGTGGCGCACATCGCCCTGGCGATAGGCGGAGTTCACCACCGGCTCCGGCGCCTTGTAGTGGGCGGCGATCCAGCCCGCGAGTTCGGCGATTGTGCGCGGTATTCCAGAGCCGACATCGAGTGGAATGGCGATGCGCGGCGCATCGTCCGGCCGGTCGAGGGCTGCGATCATGGCATCGGCGACATCCTTCACATCGACGAAATCGCGGCTGATCAGCCCGTCCTCATAGAGCGGAATGACGCGGCCCTCGCGGGCGAGGCGGCAGAACAGCACCACGATGCCGGTATAGGCATTGATCAGCGACTGGCCCGCCCCCATCACATTCTGCAGGCGCAGGATGATCGGCTCCACGCCCTGCGCCAGGCACCAGGCGTTGAGCAGATGCTCCTGGGCAAGCTTGGTGGCCCCATAGATGCTGGTGGGGCGCGGTTCGGTCACGGCGGCGTCGAAAGGCGTGGATGTCAGGCCGGGAAAATCCCATTCGCCGCGCGCGAATTGCTCGGCGGTGCGCTGGCCCGGATAGGAGAACTTGCCCTTCTTGTCGCGCCAGCGCCCCTCGCCATAAACGGCGCGCGAAGAGGCCAGCAGGATGCGCTTCGGCTTGTGGTCCGCCGAAGCCAGCGCATCGAGCATGCGCATGGTGCCGACCACATTGACGATGCCATGCCGGCTCGCCTCGGTCAGCGATTGCGCCGTGCCGGTCTCGGCGGCGAGATGGATCACCAGCGTTGGCGTGTAGTCCGCGAGTACGCGCGCCCAGGTATCCTCTTCGCAGATATCGGCCTCGATCAGCGTGACCCGCTTGTCGAGCCGTGCTGGCCTGCGGCCGCCGGCATGAACCTGAGGGTGCAAATTGTCGATCGCGACGACGTTGCGGAAACGCTTCACGAGGTGGCCGGAGAGGGCGCAACCGATGAAGCCGGCGCCCCCCGTTACGATGCAGTCGCCCTTCATGAACTCAAAATACCTCTTTTGCCGCAGCCGTGATACGCCGACTCGTGACCATCAATAGCTGGACAGGCTTGGGGGGCGCTAGCCCTCCCAACGTCCGGCCAGCGCCACTGGCTGCACCTGATCGGCAAAAATCCGGCGCGTGCGGGCCAGGCTTGCCCTCGCAGCCGTCCGGGTGGAGGGCGACCACAGGCGGCCAGCGGTTCGTACCCTCCAGGCGTGGCTTCCTAATGGCAATTTGGGCGTGCTATCTGGCGGGTGGCCGCAGCCGGTCCTTGGGAGACGTCGTGAAGGACAAGAATCTCGCTCTGGAGGGCCTCCGCGGCATCGCGTGTGTCAATGTCGTTCTGGCGCATTTTCTTTTCTCCACTCTTGGATATATGGCGCGCTACCAGTACGATATGCGCGACGTGCCGATGGCGAGCTGGTTCACCGATCTGGTGGCCCATGCGCCTTTCTCGCTGGCCTTCAACGGCAATTCGGCTGTCTGCATCTTCTTCGTCCTGAGCGGCTATGTGCTGACCGCGAAATTCGTCGCCACCGGCGATGTGGCCGCCCTGCGCTCGGCGGCGGTGCGGCGCTATGTCCGTCTGGTCACGCCGGCCTTTATTGCCGTGATATTCGCATGGATCGTGTTCCGTGCTGGCTTCATCCACACCCAGACGGCCCCGCAATGGGGGGCGGCCGGGTGGGTGCCGATGTATTACAAGGATCCGGTCAGCTTCGGCGCGGCTGTTTTCGAGGGTGCGATTGCCGCGCCTTTCTTCGGCCAGGTGTCGCTGAACAATCCGCTCTGGACCATGCGGATCGAATTGATGGGCAGCCTGCTGCTCTTCGCCGTGCATGCGCTGTTCGGCGGACGCAGCCGGGTGTTGCTGGTGCTCTGGTTCGCCGCCTTCGCCGCCCTGCTGATGCCGCAGTCGATCTATTTCATCTACATGCTGGCAATCGTGGCCGGCAGCCTGCTGCATGATGTGGAAGCCTGGCTGCGGCGGCATCCGGCCGCCACGATCGCCTGCATCGTGCTGGGCCTTATCGGCTGTTCCTACGAGTATTCCTCCACCTATGCTTGGCTGAACCGCGTGCCTCTGCCGAACATGCTGCCCTTTGCGGTGGATCTGAACACCGATACGCGCGGCTTCTGGAACACGGTGGGGGCGGTGCTGCTGGTTGCCGGCGTGCTTGGCTCACCGGCGACGAGTCGCTTCCTCGGCTGGGCGCCCTTCGCCTGGCTGGGGCGGATATCCTTCTCGCTCTATCTGCTGCACTGGCCGCTGAATTTTTCGCTCGGCCTGAACGGGACGAAGTTCTTCCTCGACCGGGGCCTCCCCCACAATGCCGCGCTCATGGCCGGTCTCGCAGTGTTCCTGGTGGTCTGCTTCCTCGCGGCGGAGATATTCCAGCGCCTGGTGGATGGCCCGTCGATCCGGCTGGCCCGTTACGTCGATTCCTGGATGGCCAGGTCGTCCCCGAAGGCCGCCTGAGCCGCCCTGAGCCGGTGCCGCTCAGGTGAAATGCAGCGAGTCGAGCGGCACGAAGGGGGCCAGGTTGAGGATGATCCGGGTTCCGTCATTGAGGACGATGACGCTGCCTTGTTCGGTCTTGGCGGTGGAGATGCTGGCCGGCGGATAGCCGCGCAGCTCGATCGAATCGCGCCCGGCAATGAAGTCGCCGATGACGAAGGTGCCGCTGCCGGTCATGGCCGCGCTGGAAAAGACATATTGGTTGACCCCGCCGCCGCCGGCCATCGTGGCGTTGCCGGACTGCGCCCAGAAAATGTCATTCCCCGCGCCGCCCTGGACGATGGCATTGCCCAGCCCCGTGCCGAAGGTGGTGGTGCCGGTGCCGGCGGTCAGCGTCGTATTGCCCCAGCCGGCCTGGAGATAGTTGGCCGCGGTGCTGCCCTGCCAGGATGCCACCAGCGTGTCATTGCCGCCACCTGAATCGGACGAGTCGCCCCAGCCGCCCAGCACAGTGCTGGCGCCAGTGCCGCCGAGGAAGCGCAGCGTGGTGCCTCCGCCATGGATCATCGCATGTCCGGTCTCGCCCACCGCGATCGTGTCCGTGCCCGTGCTGGCAAAGATTGTGTCATTTCCGGTCACCCAGGCCTCGGCATTGGCCCCGCCCGCGTAGATATGGAGGTTATTGCCGGCCCCGAGGCTCGCATGAACGGTGCCGCCACGCTGGAGCAGCGTGTCATCGCCGGTCCCAGTGGTCAGCAGGGATTCGCCCCTGCCGGTGACCGTCAAATGGTTGGCGCCATTGCCGAGCGTCATCACGGCGCGCGAGGCCGGGGCAGACTGGGTGATGGTGAGCGTTGTCGGCCGGTCGCCGATCACCACCGAATAAGTGCCATCGCCACCGGTCAGGGAGAGCGGGGTGGTGAGATCGGGCTGGTAGGGCGAGCGAAACGTTTCAAAAAGGACGATCCCGTCGGCGGCGCTGCCGACAATCAGATTGCCGGTGAAGGCGGCCGGCAGAGCGATCGTGGCCCCGAGCGTCAACGCGCCGTTGAGCACAATCACGTTGTTACCGGGAACGCAGCTGAGATCGAGAATTCCAGACGTGGGGACTTTGGCCGGAACGACCTCGGTGCTGACGGTCTGCACCTGAACGGTGGTTTCACTGGTCGGGGAGTAGTAGCCAACCTGAGCCACGCCGTTCACGAGATAATCGGGGGCGGGCAGGAACACCACCTCCGAGAGCGTAAACACCGACATTTGTCCGATTCCGATCATCGAGGATTAACGAAATCTGGGGTGGCTGGTCACCCATCAACATCTGGGCGAGGACGTATCATGGGCGCATCAGCGCCGCCTTCCACATCACATGACGGGGGCCAAAAACAATT
>CANJOG010000058.1 GCA_947475475.1 Acetobacteraceae bacterium | reverse complement strand
ATGGCGCTCGAGCTGTTCAAGCCGTTCATCTACTCCAAGCTGGAGAAGTACGGTCACGCCACCACCATCAAGGCCGCCAAGCGGATGGTGGAGAAGGAGCGTCCGGAAGTTTGGGACATCCTCGAAGAGGTGATCCGCGAACATCCGGTCATGCTGAACCGCGCGCCGACGCTGCATCGCCTCGGCATCCAGGCTTTCGAGCCGGTGCTGATCGAAGGCAAGGCGATCCAACTGCATCCGCTCGTCTGCACCGCGTTTAACGCCGACTTTGACGGTGACCAGATGGCGGTCCACGTGCCGCTCAGCCTGGAAGCTCAGCTCGAAGCCCGCGTGCTGATGATGTCCACGAACAACATCCTCAGCCCCGCCAACGGCAAGCCGATCATCGTGCCGAGCCAGGACATCGTGCTCGGCATCTACTACCTCTCGCTGGAGACGCCGGAGTTCAAGGTCGCTGAGGACAACAAGGCCTCGGCATTCGGCACGATCGGCGAGATCGAGCACGCGCTCGAAGCCAAGGCCATCCAGCTGCACGACAAGATCCGCGCCCGCCACACCACGATGGACGCCAATGGCAATTTGGTGCAGGGCATTGTCGTGACCACGCCGGGCCGGATGATGATCGCGCAGATCCTGCCGAAGCATCCGAACGTGCCGTTCAGCCTGATCAACAAGCAGCTGACGAAGAAGAACGTCTCGGACGTGATCGACGCCGTCTATCGTCATTGCGGACAGAAAGAGTGCGTGCTCTTCGCCGATCGCCTGATGGGTCTCGGCTTCCGCCAAGCCGCCAAGGCCGGCATCTCCTTCGGCAAGAATGACATGGTCATTCCCGTCGAGAAGAAGGGCCTGATCATCCAGACCCAGGCCGAGGTGAAGGAATTCGAGCAACAGTATCAGGACGGCCTGATCACCGCCGGCGAACGCTACAACAAGGTGGTGGATGCCTGGTCGCGCTGCACGGACTCTGTCGCTGCCGCGATGATGAAGGAGATTTCCCGCCAGGAAGTCGGCAAGTCCACCAACTCGGTTTGGATGATGAGCCATTCCGGCGCCCGTGGATCGCCGGCCCAGATGCGCCAGCTTGCCGGCATGCGCGGCCTGATGGCCAAGCCGTCCGGAGAGATCATCGAGCAGCCGATCATCGCCAACTTCAAGGAAGGTCTCTCGGTTCTCGAATACTTCAACTCCACCCACGGCGCCCGCAAGGGTCTTGCCGATACGGCGTTGAAGACCGCGAACTCGGGCTACCTGACCCGCCGTCTCGTGGACGTGGCGCAGGATTGCATCATCCTCGAAGAGGATTGCGGCACTGATCGCGGCCTGACCGTGCGCGCGGTGATGGATGGCGGTGAAGTCGTCGCCAGCCTGTCCGAGCGTATCCTGGGCCGCACCGTGGCCGAGGATGTGATCAACCCCGCGACCGGCGAACTCGTCGTGGCGAAGAACACGCTGGTCGAGGAAAGCGAGGCCGAGCGTATCGAGATGGCCGGCGTCGAAACCCTGCTGATCCGCTCCGTGCTGACCTGCGACACCTCCGTCGGCGTCTGCGGCAAGTGCTATGGCCGCGATCTGGCGCGTGGCACGACCGTCAATATCGGCGAAGCGGTGGGCGTTATTGCCGCCCAGTCGATCGGCGAGCCGGGCACGCAGCTCACCATGCGCACCTTCCATATCGGTGGCGCGGCCCAGCGTGGCGCCGAAGTCTCGGCCGTCGAAGCCAGCCATGATGGCATCGTCACCCTGCGCAACCGCGCCGTGGTGCAGAACAGCTCCGGCGTCACCGTCGTGATGTCGCGCAACTGCGAAATGCTGCTGCAGGACGACAAGGGCCGCGAACGCGCCCGCTTCCGCGTGCCCTACGGCGCGCGCTTGCTGGCCGATGAGGGCGCGCAGGTCACGCGCCTCCAGAAGCTGGCCGAGTGGGACCCGTACACACTGCCGATCCTCACGGAGCGCGCCGGCAAGGTCGAATATCTCGACCTGATCGACGGCGTGACCCTGGTGGAGCGGACCGACGAAGTGACCGGCCTGACGTCGAAGGTCGTCGTCGATTACAAGCAGTCGGCCAAGGGCGTCGATCTGCGTCCGCGCCTGCAGCTCAAGGACGACAAGGGCGAAGTGCTGAAGCTGCCGAATGGCGCCGAAGCGCGGTACTTCCTCAACCCGGACTCGATCCTCTCGATCGAGAATGGCGCGACGGTGCATGCCGGCGACGTGCTGGCACGTATTCCGCGTGAAGGCTCCAAGACGCGTGACATCACGGGCGGTCTGCCGCGCGTGGCCGAACTCTTCGAGGCGCGTCGTCCCAAGGACCATGCCGTCATCGCTGAGACCGATGGTCGCGTCGAATTTGGCAAGGACTACAAGGCCAAGCGCCGTGTCATCGTGAAGAACGACGAAACCGGCGAAGAGACCGAGTATCTGATCCCGAAGGGCAAGCACGTCTCGGTGCAGGAAGGCGACTTCGTCCGCCGTGGCGATCCGTTGGTCGATGGTCCGCGCGTCCCGCACGACATCCTCAAGGTGCTCGGCGTGGAGAAGCTGGCGGACTACCTAGTGAACGAAATCCAGGACGTCTATCGACTCCAGGGCGTGAAGATCAATGACAAGCACATTGAGGTCATCGTCCGTCAGATGCTCCAGAAGGTGGAGATCATCGAGCCGGGCGACACGACCTTCCTGACCGGCGAACAGGTGGACCGCCTGGACTTCGAGGCGGAGAACACCAAGCGGATGCGCGAGAACGAGCGTCCCGCGGTTGCCACCCCCGTCCTCCAGGGCATCACCAAGGCCAGCCTGCAGACGCACAGCTTCATCTCGGCTGCCTCCTTCCAGGAGACCACCCGCGTGCTCACAGAGGCGGCTACGGCCGGCAAGGTGGACACGCTGCTGGGCCTGAAGGAGAACGTCATCGTGGGCCGTCTGATCCCGGCGGGCACGGGTTCCGTGATGAACCGCCTGCGCCAGGTTGCCGCGGGCCGCGATCGCCAGAATCTGGGCATCGTCGCCCAGATCCCGGGTCGCGCTGCCGAGTAAGCCTCGCTTGGTTGATTGAGCTGGGAAGGGCCGGTGCCGTGAGGTGCCGGCCCTTTTTCTATGCCATGTTCCGGGCCCCAACGAGGGGCCCAAAGCCTGCGTCGCCCGGAGCAAATAAAGGTCATCCGGGCGACGCACTGCCCATCACCCAGCCCGTGGCCAAGCCATCGTCGCGAACGCTACGGTGGCGCTAAGGACCCTGCAGTCGTCACAAAATGTGCGGCCTGCCCTGCGAACTTGACCGTGAAGCTGTTGGCCAAACCCGAAACTTGGCGTGTCGCGCGTACTTTTATATAAGCGGACGGTCCTTGCCTGTCTCTGACTCGTGATTTCGGTCGCCACAGCAAGCGCGCCAGTTCACGCAAGGCGCAAAGCGCACCGGCAATGCAGCCATGCTATGCGCAATCCGGCTCGCATTAGTCCTTAACAGCCTTGACTCACCCCCGCCTCGCATCTAGGTTCCGCCCCCTCGGCAGACCCCAAGGGATTGGCCGTTTTTGCACAGCAACGCTCGTGGCGCCGTCGCCGGACTATCCGGTGGGCCAAGGCCACAAGCATTCGCTCGGCCCGCGGGGCGGCATAGCCGCTCGCCTGCGGTCCTTCGTTGTGCGGAGGCGGCGACCTACAAGGTCGGTCGGATCAAAGATTTAGCTGCTAAGGATCGGAAGAGGCCTGATGCCGACCATCAACCAGTTGATCGCCAAGGGGCGCGAGCCGCGTAGTTCGCGCAATAAGGTGCCGGCGTTGCAAGGCTGCCCGCAGAAGCGTGGCGTTTGCACTCGCGTCTATACAACCACTCCGAAGAAGCCGAACTCGGCCCTTCGTAAGGTGGCCAAGGTGCGCCTGACGAACGGCTACGAAGTGGTGAGCTACATCCCCGGCGAGGGTCACAACCTCCAGGAACACAGCGTCGTGCTGATCCGTGGCGGTCGCGTGAAGGATCTTCCGGGCGTGCGCTACCATATCCTGCGCGGCGTGCTGGACACCCAGGGCATTGCTAAGCGTCGTCAGCGCCGGTCGCTGTACGGCGCGAAGCGGCCGAAGTAAGGAGAGGGCGCGATGTCTCGTCGCCGCCGCGCGGTTAAGCGCGAAATCCTGCCGGACCCCAAGTTCGGCGATATCGTCATCACGCGCTTCATGAATGCGCTGATGTATGATGGCAAGAAGTCTGTCGCGGAAGGGATCGTCTATGGCGCTCTCGACGTGATGAAGAAGCGCGGTGGACAGCAGGCCGATCCGGTCCGCATGTTCCACGAGGCCCTGGATAATGTGAAGCCGGCCGTCGAGGTCCGCTCCCGCCGCGTTGGTGGTGCGACCTACCAGGTTCCGGTGGAAGTCCGCACGGATCGCCGGCAGGCGCTGGCCATTCGCTGGATTATCGATGCTTCCCGCAAGCGCGGTGAGCACACGATGGAAGAGCGGCTTTCGAATGAGCTGCTGGACGCGGTGAACAACCGTGGCTCGGCCGTTAAGAAGCGGGAAGACACGCATCGCATGGCAGAGGCCAATAAGGCCTTCAGCCATTATCGCTGGTAGTCCCGAGAACCACCCACCACGCCCGTGCGCCGCACGGGTAACACTGACAACCCAACCCGATATGGCTCGGGCACGGAGACAGTACGATGGCCAAGGCGAAATTCGAGCGCAATAAGCCGCACTGCAACATCGGCACCATTGGTCACGTTGACCATGGCAAGACGTCGCTAACGGCAGCAATCACCAAGATTCTGGCGAAGTCTGGCGGCGCGACCTTCACTGCCTACGACATGATCGACAAGGCACCCGAAGAGCGCGCTCGTGGCATCACGATCTCTACCGCTCACGTCGAATACGAGACCGCGAACCGCCACTACGCCCACGTCGATTGCCCCGGCCACGCTGACTAAGTGAAGAACATGATCACCGGCGCCGCGCAGATGGACGGCGCGATCCTGGTCGTGTCCGCCGCTGACGGCCCGATGCCGCAGACCCGTGAGCACATCCTGCTCGCCCGCCAGGTCGGCGTGCCGGCCCTCGTTGTCTTCCTGAACAAGGTTGACATGGTGGACGATCCGGAGTTGCTCGAACTGGTCGAGATGGAAGTGCGCGAGTTGCTCTCTTCCTACCAGTATCCCGGCGACGATATCCCGATCATCAAGGGCTCGGCGCTCTGCGCGCTGAACGACACGCAGCCGGAACTCGGTGAGCAGGCCATTCTGGCACTGATGGCCGCGGTTGACGCCTATATCCCGCAGCCGGAACGTGCGATCGACAAGCCGTTCCTGATGCCGGTTGAAGACGTGTTCTCGATCTCTGGCCGTGGCACCGTGGTGACCGGTCGCGTCGAGCGCGGCATCGTGAAGGTTGGCGAGGAAGTCGAAATCATTGGCCTGAAGGCGACCGTGAAGACGATCGTCACCGGCGTCGAGATGTTCCGCAAGCTGCTCGATCAGGGCCAGGCTGGCGATAACATTGGCGCTCTGCTGCGTGGCACCAAGCGTGAAGACGTCGAGCGCGGCCAGGTTCTGGCCAAGCCGGGCTCGATCACGCCGCACACGAAGTTCAAGGCTGAAGCCTACATCCTGACGAAGGAAGAGGGTGGCCGTCACACGCCGTTCTTCACCAATTATCGTCCGCAGTTCTACTTCCGCACCACCGACGTGACCGGCGTGGTCAGCCTGCCGGAAGGTGTGGAAATGGTGATGCCGGGCGATAACGTGGCGATGGATGTCGAGTTGATCGCACCGATCGCCATGGATGAAGGCCTGCGCTTCGCCATTCGTGAAGGCGGCCGCACCGTCGGCGCCGGCGTCGTCGCCTCGATCACCGCCTAATACGATCGAGCGACGATCGGATCCGCGAACCTGGAAGACTAAGATGGACAATCAGAACATCCGCATCCGCCTCAAGGCCTACGATCACCGCGTGCTGGATAACAGCACGAAGGAGATTGTTAACACGGCCAAGCGCACGGGTGCCCGGGTTCGCGGACCAATCCCGCTGCCGACCCATATCGAGCGTTTCACTGTGAACCGTTCGCCCCATGTCGATAAGAAAAGCCGCGAGCAGTTCGAAATCCGGACCCATCGCCGTCTGCTCGACATCGTCGACCCCACGCCGCAAACGGTGGACGCGCTCATGAAGCTCGACCTCGCCGCCGGCGTGGACGTCGAGATTAAGCTCTAAGGCTGGTCATCATGCGCACCGGTTTGATCGCAAAGAAGCTGGGGATGACCCGGCTGTTTAAGGACGATGGGACGCACGTTCCTGTCACCGTCCTGCACCTCGATGAGGTTCAGGTTGTGTCGACGCGCACCGAGGAGAAGGACGGCTATACTGCCGTCCAGCTCGGCTGGGGCCGCGCCAAGGTGAAGAACGTGTCCAAGCCTAACAAGGGCCATTACGCGGCGGCGAAGGTTGAGCCCAAGCTCAAGCTGACCGAATTCCGCGTGGCCACCGATGCGATGCTGGAGCCGGGGGCAACCCTCTCCGCCGCGCATTTCGTGGTGGGCCAGAAGGTGGATGTGACCTCTACCTCGAAGGGCAAGGGTTTTGCCGGTGGTATGAAGCGCTGGAACTTCTCCGGCCTTGAAGCCTCCCACGGCGTGTCGATCTCCCATCGTAGCCTCGGCTCGACGGGTAATCGCCAGGATCCGGGCAAGACCTTCAAGAACAAGAAGATGGCCGGTCATCTCGGGCAGGACCGCATCACCACGCTCAATCTCGTGGTGGCAGCAGTCGATGCCGACCGTGGCCTGATCATGATCAAGGGTGCCGTGCCGGGTTCGGCAGGGACCTATGTGCGGGTCCGCGACGCGATCAAGCGTGCGCGCCCGGCCGACGCGCCGTATCCGGCCGCGTTGGCAGGCTGAGGGGATAGACGATGCAGATCGAGGTCAAAACCCTCGCGGGTGCCGCTTCCGGCTCGATCGAGTTGCCGGAAGATATTTTCGGCACCGAACCGCGGGCGGATATCATGGCACGTGTGGTGCATTGGCAGCTCGCCAAACGCCGCGCTGGCACCCACCGTACCAAGGGTATGGGCGAAGTGTCCGGCACCACGAAGAAGCCGTTCAAGCAGAAGGGCACGGGTAACGCTCGTCAGGGCAGCTTGCGCGCTCCGCAGTTCCGCACCGGCGGTGTTGTCCATGGCCCGGTCGTTCGCGATCATGGCTATGACCTGCCGAAGAAGGTGCGCCGCTTGGGGCTCATTTCGGCTCTGTCGCAGAAGCAGGCCGAGGGCAAGCTGGTTGTTCTTGACGCCGCTGAAGGTGCCAAGACGAAGGATTTGGTGGCTCAGCTCAAGGCGCTCGGTTGGGAGTCTGCATTGATCGTGGACGCGACCGTGTCCGAGGGCTTCGCGCGCGCTAGTGCCAATCTACCTAAGGTCGACGCGCTGCCGACGGTTGGCGCCAATGTCTATGACATCCTGCGCCATGACGTTCTGGCCATTACCCGCGCCGGCGTCGAAGGCCTTAAGGAGAGACTCGCATGAGCACCGCGAGCACCAAGTCGGCCGCTCCGCGCGCTCGCGCTGCGAAGCTCAGCCGCCCGGCGATGTATGATCTCATCCGTGGCCCGGTAATCACCGAAAAGGCCACGATGCTGAACGAGCTGAGCCAGGTGGTGTTTTCCGTCTCGCTCGATGCCACGAAGCCGGAAATCAAGGCGGCGATCGAAGGTCTGTTCGGCGTGAAGGTGTTGGCGGTCAATACGCTGGTCCAAAAGGGCAAGACGAAGCGCTTCCGTGGCCGTCCTGGTCAACGTTCGGATGTGAAGAAGGCTGTGGTCCAGCTCCAGCCGGGCCATGTGATCGACTTCACCGCTCAAGTCGCCTGACGCAGCGCCAAAGGTAGTACGAAATGGCACTGAAAAGTTTCAATCCGGTTACGCCAAGCCTTCGCGGCACGGTGCTGATCGACCGCAGCGAGCTCTACAAGGGCAAGCCGGTGAAGGGTCTGACCGAGGGCAAGAGCAGCTCCGGCGGTCGTAATAACCACGGCCGCACGACGGTTCGGTTCCGGGGCGGCGGACACAAGCAGTCCTATCGCCTGGTCGATTTCAAGCGCCGCAAGTTTGATATGCCGGCGGTTGTTGAGCGGCTGGAATACGATCCGAACCGCACGGCCTTCATCGCCCTGATCAAGTATCAGGATGGCGAGCTGTCCTACATCATTGCGCCGCAGCGCCTGAAGGTGGGGGACTCGGTGGTGTCCGGTGCCCGCGTTGATATCCGTCCGGGCAACGCAATGCCGTTGGGCGCGATCCCGGTGGGTACGATCGTGCACAATATCGAGTTGAAGCAGGGCGCTGGCGGCAAGGTCGCGCGTTCGGCTGGCAACTATGCGCAGCTGGTCGGCAAGGATGCCGGCTACGCGCAGATCAAGCTGATGTCCGGCGAACTCCGCATGGTGCGCGCCGAATGCATGGCGACTGTTGGGGCTGTGTCCAATCCGGACAACATGAACCAGCATATCGGCAAGGCTGGCCGTTCGCGCTGGCTCGGCCGTCGTCCGCATAACCGTGGCGTGGTGATGAACCCGGTTGACCATCCGCACGGCGGTGGTGAGGGTAAGCCTGGCCAGGGTAACCCGCATCCAGT
>CANJOG010000057.1 GCA_947475475.1 Acetobacteraceae bacterium | reverse complement strand
GGAAGACCGGCAGGGCGAGCACCAGCCCGATCCAGAATCGTCGCGTCATGTCGATGCGTTCGTGATTGACCGGCGCCTCGGCGGTGATTTCCACCGGCTCCAGCGCCATGCCGCAGAGCGGGCAGGAACCCGGCCCGATCTGGCGGATTTCCGGATGCATCGGGCAGGTATATTCGGCGCCCGGATCGGCAGGTGAATCGGCCTTCAGCCCGCCACCGAGATACTTGCCCGGATCGGCCACGAACTTTGTCTCGCAATGCGCTGAGCAGAAGAAATAGGTCGTCGTGCCATGCGCGTGCTTGTGCGGCGTGGTCGCTGGATCGACCGTCATGCCGCAGACCGGATCGATCACACCCGCCGCCGCTGATGGCGTCTCATTTATGTGACCGGACATCGCCAAGCTCCTGTGCCATTGCTTGACACATATACCCATGGGGGGTATGGTATCAAGCATGAAGTCGATGCATCATTCTGCGGATAAGAAATCGAAGCTCGCCGCCCGGTTGCGCCGTATCGAAGGCCAGGTGGGCGGCATCATCCGTATGGTCGAGAGTGAACGGTATTGCGTCGATATCCTCACCCAGATCGACGCCGTCCGCGCTGCCCTGCACAAGGCGGAGGAGGAAATCCTCCGTGACCATGTCTCGCATTGCGTCGCCGGCGCACTTGCTTCCGGCGATCCGTTGGCCGGACGCGACAAGATCGACGAACTCGTGGCCGCCATTGCGCGAATGACCCGCTAGTCCCCTACGCGCGCCAGACCATCAGACGCGATGACCCAGATCAAACCGACGATCGAACCCAGACCGGGCACGGAGAATGACAATGCTGTCTCGCCGTCACTTCCTCACTGCCACCGCCGCCACCAGTGCGGCAGCATCCCTCCCCGTCTGGCCAACGCACGCGGCTACATCGCGGTTGCTCTCGGCCACGCGGCGCAGCATCGAGGTGAAGGGTCGCGCCGCGTCAGTCTTTGGCCTCACCGGCCCTGGCGGCGCATCCGGCCTCGTGCTCGATCCCGGCGAGAATTTCGATGTCCGGCTTAGCAATGACTGCGGCGCGCCGACCATCATCCACTGGCATGGCCAGACCCCGCCACCATCGCAGGACGGCGTCGAGGATACCGGCCTCGCCACGCTGATCGCGCCTGGGGCAAGCCAGTCCTATTCCTTCCGCGCCCGGCCCGGCACGCATTGGATGCATTCGCATGCCGGCTTGCAGGAACAGGAGCTTCTCGCCGCCCCACTGATCGTGCGGACCGCAGAGGACCTTACGCGCGACGCGCAGGAAGTTGTCGTGCTGCTGCATGATTTCAGCTTCCGCCCGGCCGATGAATTGCTCGCCGAGTTGACCGGCGGTGGCGGCGCGCATGGCGGCGGTGCCAATGGCGGTGGCGGTGGCGGTTCGGGCGGTCACATGATGGGCGGTCATATGATGGGTGGCGGGATGCGCGGCATGTCGCATGCCAACGACGTCGAGTACGACGCCTATCTCGCCAATGACCGCACGCTGGACGATCCCCAGGTGGTGCGCGCCGAGCGCGGCGGGCGGGTGCATCTCCGCCTGATCAATGGTGCGTCGGGCACTGGCTTCTGGATCGATCTCGGCACGCTCTCCGGCCAGCTCATCGCCGTGGATGGTAATCCGGTGCAGCCGGTCGACGTCCGCAGCTTCCCCCTCGCCCAGGCTCAGCGTGCCGATATCATTGTCAAGCTTCCAGTCGGCGACGGCACCTTTCCGATCCTGGCGCAGCGCGAGGGCGATATCCAGCGCACCGGCATCGTCATCGCCACCGGAGGCGCACCGATCCGCAAGCTCGCCGGCACCGGCTCACGCGCGGCCGCCGCACTCGACCTGTCGCTCGAATCCCGCCTGCGCGCGGCCAGCCCGCCTGATCTGTCCGGCAAGGCAACGCGGATTCCGCTGCTGCTGAGCGGCGGCATGGGCAATTACGACTGGACGATCAACGGCGCCACCTGGGAGAATCGCAGCCCCCTGCGCCCTGCCAATGGCGAGGTTTTTCTGATCGACCTGTCCAATCACTCGCCGATGCCGCATCCAATGCATCTGCACGGCCATCATTTCCAGGTGGTCGCCATTGGCGGCCGCGCTTTCTCTGGCGCGGTGCGCGATACCGTGCTCGTCCCACCCATGGGCAGAGTCCGCATCGCCGCGCGCGCGGATAATCCGGGAAAGTGGCTGCTGCATTGCCACAATCTCTTCCACATGGCCGCCGGAATGATGACCGAGCTGGTCTATTCCTGACGCGTGCGCTCAATCCCCTAGCATTGGCAGGATCGAGAGCACCAGCAACGCCGCCATCACCAGGTTGAACGTCCTGAGCGCCTTCGGCCCCGGCAGCAAGCGCGCAACGCCGGCGCCGATCGCGGTCCAGAACGTCACTGACCCAAACGTCACCACCAGGAACATCAGCGCGATCGCCGCCGTGCGCAAATACAGCTCGTCCGGGCTGATATAGGTTACCGAGGCGCCCGCCGCCCCGGCCCAGGCCTTCGGATTGACCCATTGGAAGGCTGCCGCCTGCAGGAAGGTAAAGGGACGCGCCCGCCTTGTCCCAGCCTCGCCCGCAGCAGGGGCGGATGTCGCAATCTTCCAGGCCAGATACAGCAGATAGGCCGCCCCCACGTAGCGCAGCACGGTGTAGAGCACCGGTACCGCGCGCAGCACCGAGCCCGCACCCAGCGCCACTGAGACAAACATGACGCAGAAGCCGAGCGAGACGCCGGCCATATGCGGCGCGGTTCGGGCAAAGCCGAAATTCGCCCCGGACGCCGCCAGCATCGTATTGTTCGGGCCTGGCGTGAAAGTGGCGGCCAGCGCAAAGCCGGTCGCCGGCAGCAGCCAGGCCAGCATGTCGCTCACGCCTCATCCTCCGGTGCCAGAAAGGAGCCAGAAACAGACACGGCGGGGACCTGCCCCGCCGCGCCGTCAATCAATCCGCGAAGCCCGCCGGATCAGAGCGACGCGATCACCGCTTCGGCGCTGCTGACCGAGAAATCGCCCGGCGCTTCGACGGCCAGATGCGTCACCGTGCCGTCTTCGGCCACGAAGGCGAAGCGCTGGCTGCGCACACCCATGCCGCGGGCCGAGAGATCGAGTTCCAGGCCGAGCGCCTTGGTGAAGGCAGCCGAGCCGTCGCCCATCATCACGATCTCACCGGTATTCTGGTCACGCCCCCAGGCGCCCATGACGAAAGCGTCGTTCACGGCCATGCAGATGACCGAGTCCACGCCCTTTGCCTTCAGCTTGTCGGCATTCTGCACGAAGCCCGGCAGATGCTTGGCCGAGCAGGTCGGTGTGAAGGCGCCGGGGACGGCGAACAGCACAACCTTCTTGCCCTTGAACAGATCGTCCGTGCTCACCGGCTTCGGGCCATCGGCCGTCCAGACCGTGACATTCACCGAGGGAACCTTGTCGCCAACTTTGATTGTCATCTTTGCTTTCTCCACCCCTGAAACAGGAGCGCCATTCCTAGCGCATGATCGCCGCAGGTGGAACCGGCGCGCCCCACTTCAGCGGCCAGCAAAAAACCGCGCCACTCACCGGCAGGCAAGCTGAATTTGGTAGCCTCCAAGGCTTGCGCGCCGGCGCGGCGCGACCCAAATTCGGACCATGGCAAAACCCCCCGACAAAAAGCCCGGCCGGCGGCCGCCATCGCGGCCGTCCACTCCCCGTACCCCTGGGCGGGCGCGGGAGATCAGCATGGTTCTCCCCGACGAATTCGACGACGAGGACGCGCCCGCGGCGCCGCGCAAACCGGCACCGGGGGCGCAATTCCTCACCGGCCAGCTCCTGATCGCCATGCCCAGCATGGCCGATTCGCGCTTTGCCAACAGCGTCATTCTGATCTGCGCGCATACGCCGGAAGGGGCGATGGGCATCGTCGTCAACCAGCCGCTGGACCAGCCGAGCTTTGAGGATCTGCTCAAGCAGCTCGATATCGCCCCTGCCCCGCCGGCGCGCCAGATCCTGCTCTGCACGGGTGGCCCGGTCGATAATGCGCGCGGCTTCGTGCTGCACACGGCGGACTGGACAGGTGAAGGCAGTCTGCGCGTGGATGACAATCTGGCTCTGGCCGCCAGCCTCGATATCCTCAAGGCCATTGCCGGCGGCGACGGGCCGAAACAGGGACTACTCGCGCTCGGCTATGCCGGCTGGGGGCCGGGCCAGCTCGATGCGGAAATCCAGCAGAATGCCTGGCTTAGTGCCCCACCTGCCATCGATCTGGTTTTCGATGACGACCACAAGACCAAGTGGCGTCGCGCACTCGGCATCCTCAAAATTGATCCGTTGCTGCTCTCACTCTCAGCCGGCCACGCTTAGCCCATTCCGGACTTCTACTCCGGTGGTCGTCTGACGCGGCTGGCTGCGCTTCCGGTGCGCGGGTTCCCATTCAGCAAGCTGAATGGGGTCCCGATCACGACCAAGCGGTCGCTCCGCGCCGGTTCTCACCAGCCACGGGCCCCCATCGAACTCGTTCGATGGGACCCGCACGCCAGTCGACTCACCGGAGCGAATTCCGAAACGGGCTAGCTCACATAAACAGAATCAGGTCTCGTCGCCAAAGGCCCGGCGGTGCAGGTCTTTCAGGCGGTCAGCGCCACCGGCGGTGCGAGGGGCGATGTCCAGCGCCTTTTTCCAGGCGTCATAGGCGCCCTTCCAGTCTTCGCGCTCCTCGGCGATGCGGGAGAGCAGTTTGAAGGAGGGGTAGTGGCGCGGTTCCTTGGAGATCGCCTGTTCGAGCGCCCGCAAGGCGCCTTCCATGGAGCCCGAATCGAATTCCGCCCGGGCCCGCGCCGACCAGCCGGCGATGAAATCAGGTTGCAAATCGGTCACTGCCGCCAGGTCATCAGCCGCATCGGCCGCCGCGCCATTCTGGAGATTGCGCAGGCCCTTGTTGAGCAGCAGGGCGACCGCCGGAGTCGCCTGGGCGATCCAGGCGCTCTGGATCCGCTCCTCCAGCGCCGCGGAGAGCGCATCGGTCGGCGCCACGGCCAAGGCCGAGAGCATCTGGTCAAGGGCGGCGCGGGCACGCTCGGCGGGAGTTTGGGCAGGGCTGGCGGCGCCAGGGGCCGGCGGACGGCCGGGCGGGGGAGCCGCACCCTGCGCAAGGGCGGCCCCGCTCAGCAGCGAGGCAGCCAGCATGGCCGGCACAAGGAAGGTATGGGTCAAACGCATACAGGCATCCTCGCCCTAAAGGACGGGATGCTGCAAGCATCTCTGTGTCTGAAAAACACGGCTAAGCCGTCAGAAACTCATCGCGGCGCCTCAGCGCAGCGTCATCCGGCCGGATGGACCGGCCGGAACGGAGTCAGCCCTGACGGCACTTCATCCGGGGGTTCTTCTTGTTGATCACGTAGACGCGGCCACGGCGGCGCACGACGCGACAATTCTTGTCACGGACCTTGGCGGATTTCAGGCTGTTGCGGACGCGCATGGTGAGGCCTACGGGGTTAGTCGAAAAAGGAGCCGGGCGAATACCGGCGGGACCGGGAGATGTCAAGCAGCGCTGAAGTCTGGAGCCGGTTGGTCCCCGCGGGGGCGATAGCAGTCACCGGCACAGTCTAGCGCATTGCATGCCATCGCATCAGCCTCAATTGTCCCATTTGCAACAGCTTCAGGCGCAGGAGCCAGCGTTCGGCCTCCTCCACCAGCACCGCCGCCTCGGCCCGGCCGGGCCTGTGGCGGGCCAGTTCAGCAATCCGGCGCTGCCAGCCGATCAAAGCCAGGCTCAGATGGCGCTGCGACATGTCCTCACGCACCCGCACATCAAAGCCCAGGCCGGCCATCACGCCCAGCACGGCCTCCTCATTGGCCAACGGCACCACCCTGCCCTCCAGCGCCCCCCAGCGGCGCGCCAGGGGCGACGTGGGATCGAACCCCTCGCCGGCGATCGGCTCGATCATCAGGAGCTGCGCCTGCGGCTTGAGTGCAGCTGCGGCACGGCCGAGCGCCGCCGTGGCGGAGTCGGTGCGGCCCACGCCGATCAGCGCCGCGTGGCGATAGGCACCCGGCTTGAGTCTGGCCTGATCCCAGGCGCCGAACTCCACCTTGCGGCTGGCCTTGGCATGCCGCGCCATTTCCTCCAGCGAGGGGGCGACCAGCGGCTTTTCCGTCTCATAGACGGTGACATAGCTGCCCAGCGCCGCGATCGCCCGGGCCGCGCCGAGCATGCCGGAGCCCACCAGTAGCAACGTCGTCGAGTCGTTCAGGCTCAGCGGCTTGGCCAGACGCTGCGCCTCGTCCAGACCACCCGGATGAAAGAACCATTCTCCCCAGAGCGAATGGGAAATCGCCAGGCGCAGCGCGAGGGCCTGACCAGCCTGATCCGCCGCCGCTTGGACATCGCCCGCCGGTATCGCCACCGCCGCACGCGGCGCGCGCGACGGCACACCTCCCCTTGCCTGGCGCCGCCGCCCCGGCAGGAGAGCTGTGAAATCCAGGAGGCTGCGCAGATCCGGCAGATGCATGAGAGTCTCCAGCTCTCATATGACGCAAGAAAGGTTGACGAAGCCTCACCGCCGCCGCACTTCCGCCCGGCGGTTTCGTGCCGCCAGCGAAGGACCTGACCATGAGCGCGCCAAAGCCAGCCCCCCAGAAGCCTAAAGCCACAGCCCCCAAGCCCTCAGCACCCGAAAAGCGCCGCCTTGGCGTGCCGGTCGCCTTTCTCTCCATGTCCTTCCTGGTGGCCGGACTTGTCGGCCTGTTCGCCACCTATGCCGCACCCATCCCGTTGGAGCGTATCGTCCTGCATGATGTGGTGCTCGACCGCGCCCTGCTGGCGACCGACCCAGCCGCGCTCGCCGCCATGCGCCAGGAACTGGGCGACAGCGCCGCCGAGGTGATCGATGGCAAGGGCGCCATCGCCGAGCGCGTGGTCCGTGCGCGGACCAATATGCGGGTGAAACTCCAGGCCGAGGCCGATGACCTGACGACCCGCCTGCGCTGGATGGTCGTCATTGTCACCATCATGGCCGCTGCTTTCGGCGCCACCATGGCCGGGGCCGGGTCACGGCCCTACACGCCGCCGGCCAAGAGCTAAACGGATTCGGGTGTCGGCTGGAGACTGGCCGGCTGGAGACTGGCCGGCTGGAGACTGGCCGGCTG
The DNA here is from genome assembly GCA_947475475.1 of Acetobacteraceae bacterium. Classification (GTDB taxonomy): domain Bacteria; phylum Pseudomonadota; class Alphaproteobacteria; order Acetobacterales; family Acetobacteraceae; genus CANJOG01. Next base: position 1,525 of record CANJOG010000057.1, on the reverse strand, counting down.
GAGACTGACCGAGTCCTTCAGCACCGGCACCAGTCGCCGGTACTCCTCCGAACGTGGCGAACCTGGCCGCCAGGCCAGACCGATCGTGCGCCATGCGCCGGCGCCGGCGAGGGAGCGCAATTCCATCGGCGCTCCCTGCGTCACCCCGGCATCGATGGCCAGGCGCGGTAGCAGAGTCAGGCCCAGTCCGCCGGCCACCATCTGCGCCAGCGTATGTAGGGAGGTCGCTGCGAAACTGTCCGAATGGCGCATCATTCCGCATGCGGCGAGCACCTGCTCGCGCAGGCAATGGCCTTCTTCGAGCAGCAATAGCCGCTCTGTCTCCAGCGCCTGGGGCGGCACGCGGTCAAGTGCCGCCAGCGGGTGACCGGGCGGCATGGCGACGAGGAATTCGTCGCGCAGCACCGGCAGCGCTTCGGCGGCACCGCAATCGCAAGGCAGCGCCAGCAAAGCGAGGTCCAGCCTGCCGCCGGCAATGCGTTCGACCAGCCGTTCAGTTGTGTCCTCACGCAGGAAAAGCCGCAGATTGGGAAAGGCCTGACGCAGAGCCGGCATCAGCCGGGGCAGCAGGAAGGGACCAATCGTGGGGATCACCCCCATGCGCAGCGGGCCGCTCATCGGCGCACGGGTGGCATCGGCGAGCTCGGGGATGGCTTCCAGCGCCACCAGGGCGGCCTCGGCCCGGCCCAGCAATTCGCGGCCGAGCGGGGTGAAGACGACTTTCTTGCCGGCCTCGCGATCGAGGATGTCGGCGTCGAGCTGGCGTTCGAAGGCCAGGATACCGGCTGAGAGCGTGGATTGCGTCACCGCACAGGCGGCGGCGGCACGGCCGAAATGCAGATGTTCGGCGAGCGCCAGGAGGTAGCGGAGCTGTTGCGGGCTTGGCAGGGGCTTCATCGGTTCACTCGATTGATGGGTGCCATTTGATTGAATTTAACATAGGCATTGTGCTGGCCCGCGCCAAGCAAGCCTGCGCGGTGCGTCGGGAATTTCGGTTAGAAAAGATAACCATGGGCCTGGAAGCCGGGATTAATAGCTTTGGCCCTCAACGGAGCCGGCCGCCTGGCCTTATATGAACGGCATGACCAAACCGATCCTCACCCTCACGCTCAGCCCAAGCATCGACCTCTCCTGCGAGGCGCATGGGGTGACCACCGGGCATAAGACCCGCACCTCGGCCAACCGGTTCGATCCGGGTGGTGGCGGGTTGAATGTCGCCAAGGTGATCCATGCGCTGGGCGGCGACGTCCGCGCGCTGGTGTTGCTCGGCGGGGTCACGGGGCGGATGATTGCCGAATTGCTTGCGCAGAGCGGGCTCGATTTCGAGGCGCTTGAGGTCCGCGCACCCACGCGGCTTGCCATGACGGTGCATGATCGCGCCGACGGGTCGGAATATCGCTTCGTGCCCGAGGCGGAAGCGCTCACCGAGACCGATTGTCAGGCGGCTTTGGCGGCGCTGGAGCGCAGCGATGCGGACTGGATCATGGCATCGGGCAGCCTGCCGCCGGGAGCGCCGGTGGATTTC
>CANJOG010000056.1 GCA_947475475.1 Acetobacteraceae bacterium | reverse complement strand
GGTAATACTCGTCGCGATAGACGAACATCACGCTATCGGCGTCCTGCTCGATCGAGCCGGATTCACGCAAATCCGAGAGTTGCGGCCGCTTATCCTCGCGGGATTCCACCGCGCGCGAGAGCTGCGACAGCGCCATCACCGGCACCGCCAGTTCCTTGGCCAGCGCCTTCAGCCCCTGGGTGATCTGGCTGATTTCCAGCACGCGGTTTTCCGGACGGCTGCCCGCCGCGGGGCGCATCAGTTGCAGGTAATCGACGATCACCAGCGACAGGCCCTTGGTGCGCTTCAGACGTCGGCAGCGCGTGCGCAGTGCCGAGAGGGTGATGGCCGGCGTGTCGTCGATATGGATCGGCAGCGTGCCAATCTCGCGGCTGACGGCGATAAACCGGTCGAAATCCTTCTGCCCGATATCGCCGCGCCTGATCCGGTCGCCGGAAATCCGCGACTCCTCAGACAGCAGACGGGTGGCCAGCTGCTCGGCGCTCATTTCCAGCGAGAAGATCGCGACCGAGCCGTTGGGCGCCACACCCGGACCCTTCTGCCGCGCCTCATCGGCCAAAGCGCGGGCGGCGCCAAAGCCAATCTTGGTGGCCAGCGCGGTCTTGCCCATGCCAGGGCGCCCCGCGAGGATCATCAGATCGGACGGATGCAGGCCGCCCAATTTGGCATCGACATCGCGCAAACCGGTGGACAGGCCGGCGACGCCGCCGGCGCGCTGGAAGGCACGGGCGGCAACCTCGATCGCATGCGCCAGCGCCTTGTCGAAGGTGATGAAGCCACCATCGTTGACGCCCTTGGACGCCAGGTCGAACAGCGCCTGCTCGGCGGCTTCCACCTGGTCCTTGCCATCCAGCTCCGGCTCGGCGCCGAAGGCACGATTGACCACGTTCTCGCCGATATCGATGAGCTGGCGGCGCAGCCAGGCGTCATGGATGGCGCGGCCATAATCGGCGGCATTGATGATGCCCACCATGGCGGTGAGCAATTGCGCCAAATAGGCGGTGCCGCCCACTTCATCGAGCGTGCCGCTATGCTCGAATTCCGTCTTCAGCGTGACCGCATCGGCGAGCTGCCCGGCCTCCACCCGCCGGGAGATGGCGGCGTAGATGCGGCCATGGATCGGATCGACAAAATGCTCGGCGGCGAGAAATTCGCTGACCCGCTCATAGGCTTTGTTATTAGCCAGCAATGCACCAAGCAGCGCCTGCTCCGCCTGCATATTGCTGGGCGGCAGGCGCTGGCTCAGCGCGGCCAGCGAGGGATCGATCGTATTCACCCCACCACCTTAACCCACAACCGCCCCCACGTCAGGACCGATTGCCGCACTCCCCCCACCTGTGGATAGCGGGGATCAGTGTGGATAACGGGGATCGATAGGCACGGCGGCCGCAGGGTGGAATGCGTTCCGCGTTCCGCATTCCACCACCCAATGCCGCGTGTCGAGTCAGGTCTTGATGCCGAACGGCATGTAGAGCGGGCAAAAGCGCACGAGCCCGGTGGCCAGAGGGATGAAGCCCAGCAGGCCCCACCAGGTCTTCGGCCCGACAAAGATCAGGGCAATGAGAACCAGGCCGAGGACGATGCGAATAATGCGGTCGATTGTGCCGACGTTCATGTCTGCCTCCTATGTGCGACGCAAGTTATGGTCCGGGATAGAAGCCGCGTCCGTGACTTAGTCACGCAAGGCGTTGCCGGCGCAAGGAAGTCCTTACGGCTCGGCCAGCACCCGCAACGCGGCGCGGTCCAGCAGGTCGATCCCGCCGCGATGAGTGGCGACCCAGCCACGCGCCGCCAAGGCCGACAGCGCGCGGCTGACCACCTCGCGCGCACTGCCAAGTTCGGCGGCGAGCGCCTCATGCGTCAGATGCACACTGCCAGCGTCCTCACGCGCCAGCAGCAGACGCGCTAGCCGCGCGGCCACCGGGCGAAACGCCACATCCTCAACCAGCGCGAAACTATCGGCCAGCCGCGTGGCAAAACCAGCAAACACCAGCCGGCGAAACGCCGCCTCGGTCCCCACCAGAGCCTCGAACTGCGCCGGCGGCACCAGCCGCAGCGTCGTTGCAGTCTCGGCAATGCCCTCGGCCGCGTAAGGCTCGTTCCCCAGCAGGCAGGTGCTGGTCATGATACAGGCCTGGCCGGACCGCACGCGGTAGAGCACGATTTCGCGGCCATTCTCGCCAATCAGCCGCACCCGCACCGAGCCGGAAATCACAATCGGCAATCCCTGGCACAGCGATCCCGGCCGGAACAGCACCGCGCCCGTATCGACAGACATTTCCGGGCAGGCGCGCAGAATGCGGCGCGACTCCTCGGACAATTCCGCGGCGGATGGTAGCATGTCGAACCAATCCGCCGCCATCACCGACTCTTTCAATTCGTGCCGCCACTGCTACGCGCGCGCCATTTCGCCACGTTGCGGTTATGCTCCTCCAGCGTGCGGGCAAACACATGCCCGCCGCTGCCATCGGCAACGAAATACAGATCCTCGCTCTTCGCCGGACTGAGCACGGCGCGAATGGACGCCAGCCCCGGCGCGCAGATCGCGCTCGGCGGCAATCCGGCGATTTTGTAGGTATTGTAAGGATCATCGCGATCCAGATCGGCCCGGCTGATCGGCCGGTCAAGCGAGCCGAGCCCCTGGCTCGCGGCATAGACCACGGTCGGGTCCGATTGCAGCTTCATGCCGAGCCGCATCCGGTTATAGAACACCGCCGCGACATGCGGGCGCTCATCGGCCTTCGATGTCTCGCGCTCGACAATGCTGGCGAGAATCAGCGCCTGCGCCGGCGAGGAAATCGGCAGGCCAGGACTGCGCTTTTCCCATAGATCCGCCATCGCTCGCGTCAATGCGCGCCGGCCGCGTTCGACAATCGCCGCCCGCGCCATGCCATATTCATAAGCGTAGGTCTCCGGCAGGATGCTTGCCTCGCCCACAAGCTGCGGTGCGCCGGTGAGACTCTCCGTCTTTTCCAGCAGCAGCGCGATCTGCTTGACCGTCAGCCCCTCGGGGATGGTCAGCAAATGCTGCACCGGCTTGCCGGTGCGTAGCACGGCCAACACCTGTTGCAGACTTGCCTGGGAAGGAAAGGCGAGTTCGGCGGAGCGGATGCCGCCCTCCCCCTTGGTCAGGCTCGCGGCAACGCGGAATTCGCGCGCATCTTCAATCACGCCGTCATGCTCAAGCTGCTCGGCCACGGCGGCGAGCGAGCCTGCCACCACCACCACATTGCGCGCGGCGGCGAGCGGGCCAGGCGCATGAAACCGCGCCCGGCCATAAAAATAGGCCCCGCCACCGGCGAGGCCTATCACAACCACAAAACCAAGCAGGATGAGCGCGAGACGCTTCACCTCACCTCACCCGCCAGATCAGATTGCCCGGAAGATAATGCTCGCATTGGTGCCGCCAAAGCCGAAGCTGTTGGACAGCGCCACGTTGATCTTCCGCTGCTGCGGCACCAGCGCAACACGGTCGATCACGCTGGCGCGCGACGGATTTTCCAAATTCAGCGTCGCCGGCGCCACCTGGTCGCGAATGGCGAGGATCGAGAAGATACCCTCCACCGCGCCGGCCGCGCCGAGCAGATGCCCGATCGAGGACTTGGTGGACGACATCGCGACATTCTTCGCATGATCGCCGAAGAAGCGCTCCGCGGCCTCAAGTTCCAGATCGTCGCCGAGCGGCGTCGATGTGCCATGCGCGTTGACGTACTGGACGTCCTCGGGGCTGATTCCGCCATTCCTGAAGGCGGCCTTCATGGCGCGATAGGCGCCGTCATGGCCTTCCGCCGGAGCGGTGATGTGATTGGCATCGCCGGAGAGGCCGTAGCCGACCACCTCGGCATAGATTTTCGCACCGCGCTTCTTGGCGTGCTCGTATTCCTCCAGCACCACCACGCCGGCCCCCTCGCCCATGACGAAACCGTCACGGTCCGCATCCCAGGGGCGCGAGCCCTTGGTGGGATTGTCGTTGAAGCTCGTGGACAGCGCCTTGGATGCGCAGAACCCGGCAATGCCGATTTCGCAGACAGCGCCTTCAGCACCACCGGCCACCATCACATCGGCATCGCCGAACATGATCAGCCGCGCCGCATCGCCCAGCGCATGCACGCCGGTGGCACACGCCGTCACCACCGAATGGTTCGGGCCCTTGAAGCCATATTTGATCGAGAGATGCCCCGAGGCGAGATTGATCAGCGCCGACGGAATAAAGAACGGCGACAGGCGCCGCGTCTTGCCTTCGAAGATCAACTTCGAGGCCTCGAAGATGGTCTGCAGCCCACCAATGCCCGAGCCGATCATCACGCCAGTAGCGCAACGCTCTTCCTCGGTCTGCGGCACCCAGCCGGAATCCTCGACTGCCTCGACGCCGGCAACCATAGCCAGATGGATGAAGCGATCCATCTTCTTCTGGTCCTTGACCGGCACCCAGTCGGACAGGGTCAGCGCCCCGTCTTCCTTGGCGCCGACCGGAACCTGGCCCGCGATCTTCGCGGTCAGATCCGCCGTGTTGAAATTCTCGATGACGGTGATGCCGGATTCGCCCGCAAGCAGGCGCTTCCAGACATGTTCGACACCAATACCGAGCGGGCATGCGATGCCCATGCCAGTGATGACCACGCGCCGCATGCCCAGCTCTCCTATCGATTCGTCAGCGAAAAACCGCTCAGGCGGCCTTCTGCTTCTCGATGTAGTCGATCGCATCCTTCACGGTGGCGATCTTCTCGGCCGCATCTTCCGGAATCTCGACGCTGAAAGCCTCTTCGAAGGCCATGACCAGCTCAACGGTGTCGAGGCTGTCAGCGCCCAGGTCGTCGATGAAGGAGGCGTCGAGGGTCACTTTCGCCTCGTCCACGCCCAGATGCTCCACCACGATCCTCTTAACCTTATCGGCGATCTCGCTCATTGCTGATCTCAGCTCCTGTCTGCCGGTTTCTGGCTGTCGTCCTGGCCAACGATACTCCGCCGGGCGCACCCGATCGGTGCCGCCAGACCCGCTCCGGACGAAGCGAGCGGGCCGGATAGCATGGTTTGTTTGGCGTCGCCAGATGCGCCCCAGGGCACCTGAATACACCCTAATTCATGGGCGAATGGCGAAAATCGCACACCCATCAGGTCATCGCCATCCCGCCATTGACATGCAGCGTCGCCCCGGTGACCCAACATGCCTCTTCGGAGGCCAGATAGACCACGGCGGCGGCAATGTCCTTCGGCTGGCCGATGCGGCCCAGCGGGATCATTTCCTTCAACTTACCCTTGCGATCAGCGGACAGCACGTCCGTCATCGCCGTCTCGATAAAGCCGGGGGCCACCACATTCACGGTGATGCCGCGCGAGCCGATCTCCTGCGCCAGCGACTTCGACAGCCCCACCAGCCCGGCCTTGGCGGCGGCGTAATTCGCCTGCCCGGCCCCGCCCGTGGTGCCCACGATGCTGGAAATATTGATGATCCGGCCGGAACGGCGTCGCATCATGCCCTTCAGCGCCGAGCGCGCCAGGCGGAAGGGAGCGGCAAGATCGACATCGATCACCGCGTTGAAATCCTCATCCTTCATGATCATCGCCAGCGTATCACGCGTGAAGCCGGCATTATTCACCAGGATGTCGAGCGGACCGTTCGCGGCTTCCGCCGCCTCGATCAGGGCCTTGGCGGCCTCCGGATCGCGCAGATCGGCCGGGCAGACTGCCACGCGATCGCCAAGCTCGGCCGCCAGCGCCTCAAGCGCATCCCGTCGTGTGCCGGAGAGCGCAACCTTGGCGCCCTGATGATGCAGGGCGCGGGCGATCGCGGCACCAATGCCGCCGGAAGCGCCGGTCACCAGCGCCGACTTACCATCCAGCCTGAACATGTCTCTCTCCCTGATGACGCCCTCAAAGCGTCTTGAGAACCGCTTCGATTTCGCCGGGCGTGCCGGCAGAGGCGGTGGTGGCATCAGGCACGATTCGCTTGGCCAGGCCGGCCAGCACCTTGCCGGCGCCAAGTTCAACGAAGCTGTCCACGCCCATGGCTTGCATCGCCAGCATCGATTCGCGCCAGCGCACATTGCCGGTCACCTGACGCACCAGCAGATCGCGGATCTGCGCCGGATCGCTCACCTTCGCCGCGGTCACATTGGCCACCACCGGCACGATCGGGGAGCCAAGCGTCGCAGCTGCCAGCGCCTCGGCCATCTCCTCGGCCGCCGGCTCCATCAGCGCGCAATGGAAGGGTGCGGAGACCGGCAGCAGCATGGCGCGCTTGACGCCACGCGCCTTTGCAATCTCGATGGCGCGCTCGACGGCCGCTTTATGGCCCGAAATCACCACCTGGCCGCCGCCATTGTCATTGGCCGGCTGGATCACCTGGCGGATGGTCTTGCCATTCTCATCGGTATAGCTCGCCGCCTCGGCGCAAATCTCGGCGGCCTGCTCCATCTCGACGCCGAGCAGGGCAGCCATCGCCCCCTCACCCTTCGGCACGGCGCGCTGCATGGCCTGGCCACGCAATTTCAACAGCCGTGCCGCCTGGGCCACGCTGAACGTGCCCGCCGCAGCCAGGGCAGAATATTCGCCGAGCGAATGGCCAGCTACCAGCACCGCCTTGTCGGCCAGCTTGAACCCGCCCTCGCGCTCCAGCACCCGCAGGCTCGCCAGAGACATCGCCATCAGTGCCGGCTGGGCATTCTCGGTCGAGGTCAGTTCCTCGGACGGGCCTTCGAACATCAGCTTGGTCAGCTTCTGCCCGAGGGTTTCGTCAACCTCCTCGAATACTTCGCGCGCCGCGGCAAAGGCGGCCGCGAGGTCACGGCCCATACCCACGGCCTGGCTACCCTGACCCGGGAAGATGAAGGCGCGAACCGCCATGGCGATATCCCCTGAAACCGACGCCCCGAAGGCTTACCACGACGAGCGGCCGCATTGGCCGGCATTGTTGCGGTGGAGGCGGGGCGGCGTAGCCCCGCCCTTGCGCCGCTGTCAATCGCGGCCACAGCAAGGCAACCCAGAGCAGCCGATATTCCGGGCGATTCCGCTCCCGCCAGCCCCATTTCAGGCCACGTGCGGCCCATGCCAGCCATGCAGCCGCCCCGCCCGGCCCAACGCACCCCTCCCCGGACCGATTCGCGGTTGCACCTGAGGCCGTTCTATGGCTAAAGCCGCGCCTTCTTCCTGCCAGGGCGCGGCACGCTCTGGCTATGTCCGCGCGTCAAACGAGCCCTGGTTCTCAATCGAGCCCTGGCTCGGGGGATTGTCCCCAATAGGCGGACCGAACCTACCCAGAGGGAGATTACATGCCGCTTTATGAAACCGTGCTCATCGCACGTAATGATATCACGCAACAGCAGGTCGACACGATCACTGATACCGTCGTTGCTCATATTGAGAACGAAGGCGGTTCTGTGAAGAAGCGCGAATACTGGGGCCTCCGCAGCCTGGCCTACCGGATCAACAAGAACCGGAAGGGCCATTACGTGCTGCTCGGCCTCGACGCGCTGCCGGCCTCCGTCAAGGAAGCTGAGCGCCAGCTCGGCCTCAACGAAGACGTGCTCCGCTTCATGACCATCCGCGTCGAGACGATCGACGAGGTGCCGTCCGCCATCCTCTCCCGCAAGGGCGATGACCGCGAGCGCGGCTTCCGTGGTCCCAAGCCGGCCGGCCGCTTCGAATCCGGCCGCCGCCGCGGTTTCGAGGAGCGCGAAGAGTTCCGCGCCCGCGACGAATACCGCCCCGATGGCAGCGAAGAGTAAGAGGGCAGCACGATGTCTGACAGCACAGAAGTTAATCCCGCAGCCCGCCGCGCCGCTGTTGGCGCGCGCCGGCCGTTCTACCGTCGCCGCAAGTCCTGCCCGTTCTCCGGCCCGAATGCGCCGAAGATCGATTACAAGGACGTGCGCCTTCTCAGCCGCTTCCTCTCGGAGCGCGGCAAGATCGTGCCGAGCCGCATCACCGCGGTTTCGGCGAAGAAGCAGCGTGAGCTGGCCCGTGCCATCAAGCGCGCCCGCTTCCTCGCCCTTCTGCCCTACGTCGTGGCGTAAGGAGACAGACAATGGCCGCCATTGAATTGATCCTGCTCCAGCGCGTCGAAAAGCTGGGCCAGATGGGCGACGTCGTGAAGGTCAAGCCGGGCTATGCCCGTAATTTCCTTCTGCCGCAGAAGAAAGCCACCCGCGCCACCAAGGCGAATGTGGCCCAGTTCGAGACCCAGCGCGCCCAGCTTGTGGCGCTCAACCTCAAGCGCCGCGAAGAGGCCGAGCGGGTTGCCGAGCGTTTCGGCGATCTCTCCGTCGTCATCATCCGCCAGGCCGGCGAGGCCGGTGGCCTCTACGGGTCGGTCTCCAGCCGCGACATCGCGGTCGAGATCGTCGCCGCTGGCCTGACCGTCAACCGCACCCAGGTCGTGCTGGATAATCCGATCAAGTCGATCGGCATTTCCCGCGTGAAGCTGGTCCTGCATCCGGAAGTCTCCATCCCGGTCTCCGTGAACGTCGCCCGTTCGCCGGAAGAAGCCGAGAAGCAGGCGCGCGGCGAGGCCATCGGCCTGGCCGCCCAGCAGGAAGAAGCCGCCGACGCCGCCGCCCAGTTCGAAGAAGAGATGGAACTCGGCGCTGCGATGGACGACCGCTGAGACGGAAATTCTACTGCGGCGGCCATCTGGCGCGCCGCAGCGAATTTCCAGACTGCATGGCTAAGATAAG
>CANJOG010000055.1 GCA_947475475.1 Acetobacteraceae bacterium | reverse complement strand
GAGCCGCGCTACGCTACGCTCCGCGCGCCTCTATACGCGCGGCAAGACAACTCACCAGGGCTTTACGGCCCTTTTCTCTCAACCAGACCGGTACACTTTTACGCCGCCATCTGGCACATTTTTGCGCCGCCGTTGACACGGCGGCGGGTCGCGACTCATCGCCACGCAAACCCTGCAACTGAACGCGCCGCCGGCTGCGGACCCGTATGCCGATCTGGCAATGCCGAGTTATTCTGGCTGCAATGTCACCAATCCCAGCTTCGGTTCCAACCGGACCTTTGCGCCGCCGTCGGGTTCGTCGGTCTATGTGATCTGCAATGGCATGAACGCATCGGGCAGCGGCACGATCACCTTCAATCCGGGCATCTACATCTTCGATCGCGGTACGGTGAACATCTCCGGCAGCTTCACCATCAAGGCCACGGGCGGCGTGACGCTGATCTTCACCAGCAGCACCGGATCGAGTTACGCCACTTTCAGACTCGATGGGTCGTCGAATGTCACGCTCAACGCGCCGACCACTGGCCCCACTTCCGGCGTGGCGCTCTGGATCGACAAGAACTCGACCAGTTCACTGGTGATCGATGGCAGCCAGATTCTCAAATATACCGGTGCGATCTATGCGCCCAATGCCGCCACGACGCTGACCGGTAGTAGCACCAGCACCTGCACGCAAATGATCGTCAAAACATTACTGCTGGATGGCAGTCAGGCACTCAAACACGATTGCTCGGGATATGCCGTGCGAGACGTCGGCACCAGCGTGATGACAATGGTCGAGTAGGGAGAGCGATGATGAGAAGTCCCCTTGGCACAACAAATCGCTTCGCCTCCGACCACCGCGGCATCGCCACGGTCGAACTCGCCATGGTGCTCTTGCTGTTGACGACGCTGCTCGCCGGAATGGTCGAACTTGGCATTGGCATGTGGATGCAGAATCAGGTCGGTAATTCGGCGCGCGCCGGTGCCGCCTATGCCGCCGCGCATGGCTTCAACAGCACTGCCATCCAGACTGCCGCGAACCGGGCGACCAGTCTCGGCAGCGTTGCGACCACGGTGACGCAATCCTGCGGCTGCCCAGGGACCAACACAATTACCACCGCCACATGCGGCGGAACCTGCGCTTCCGGCGCCACAGTGGGGACCTATGTCAAGGTTCTATCGACGGCCAATTACATCCCGATGGTCACGGCCCCTGGATTGGTCCCGAGCTATGTCCTCTCCGCCTCCACCATCACGCGAATCAATTGAGGCCATGACCTCCATGCCCGCGCAGTCCAAGACAAGCGGCCCGGCCAGAGTGCGGACTGGAGGCACCGCCAGGGGCTCTCTCGCCGGCTTTCTACGCGCCCGGCTTGGCTCCACCGCCATGGAATTCGCTTTTGCCGCGCCGGTGCTCATGCTGGTACTGGTCGGCACGGAGGAAGTTGGGCGGGCGCTATGGGTCCAGGGCGTGCTGCAATATGCGTCCGAGAAGGCCGCCCGCTGTGGCGCGCTGGCATCGACGGCATGCAATACAGTGGCCAAGGTCACCACCTTGGCGGCTACCTATTCAGATGGCGTGACGCTGGCCAGCACGAATTTTAGCGCTGCCCCGGCCGCCACCTGTGGCTATCAGGTGAGTGCGACCTATACTTTCGCGTCTCTGGTGCCGGCAATGATCCCCTATAGTTTCGTGCTGACCGCATCCTCCTGCTATCCGCTCTGAAACTGGCGGCGGGTGGAGCGGCACGCGGGTCGGGGCTTGCCCGTTTCCCGGCGCTCGTCTAAGCCGCGCCACCGGAAATCCACCGCATCTCACTCCCCTGACAGGATAGACCCATGGCCATCGAGCGTACTTTCTCCATTATCAAGCCCGACGCGACCCGCCGTAACCTCACCGGCAAGATCAACGCCGTGTTCGAGGAAGCCGGTCTGCGCGTTGTCGCCCAGAAGCGCATCCAGATGACCACGGCGCAGGCCGAGTCCTTCTATGGCGTGCATAGCGCGCGCGGCTTCTTCCGTGACCTGGTGAATTTCATGACCTCCGGCCCGGTCGTCGTGCAGGTGCTCGAAGGCGAGAACGCCGTTGCCCGCAATCGCGAGCTGATGGGCGCCACCGACCCGTCCAAGGCTGATGCCGGCACGATCCGCGCCCTGTTCGCTGAGAATATCGAGGCGAATTCGGTGCATGGGTCAGACAGTCCGGAGAATGCCGCGATTGAGATCGCCTATTTCTTCGCCGGGCTTGAAATCGTTGGCTGATTGATCGGTCACCGGCTGGGCAGCAGCCCGGCCGGCTGCCAATGCGTAGATACAAAAAAGGCGCGGGGATTGCCCCGCGCTTTTTTTGTAAGCCGGCCCAAAGACAAGGCCTAGCCTGGCCGGTCCCGGAAAGTCAGACCAGGAAGATCGCCATCAGCGCCAGCAGCACGATCATGAGGCCGGTCGACCAGGTGGTGAAGCCGCAGAACGCGCTCCAGAATTTCTGACGGTCCGCGAGGAAGGCTTCCTCGGTGACCGGGGCGGCGGAGCTGGGAGCAGGATGGGCCATGACGAATCTCGCCGGAAAATGGGGTTGCTATTTTGCCGCTATCTAATGCGCGGCTGGATCACTGGGCAAGAGGCAGTCGGTACGCTTTCTCAAGCCGCGGGGTTCAGCAGGGCCGCATTTTCGTCCGGACCGGCGCCCTGCTGGCCCAAAGCCAGCGCGCGGAGTGCTGCCGGATAGATCCGATGCTCCTGGCACAGCACCCGCGCGCCGAGCGCATCGGCGGTGTCGTCCGCCAGCACCGGCACGGCGGCCTGGGCCATAATCGGCCCCTCATCCATGCCTTCGCTGACCAGATGCACGGTGCAGCCATGCAGCTTCACCCCGGCCTCGAGCGCCCGCTCATGCGTGTGTAGGCCGGGGAAGGCGGGCAGCAGGGACGGGTGGATATTCAGCATCCGCCCCTGCCAGGCGCGCACCAGGAAAGGCGTCAGCAGCCGCATATAGCCGGCCAGGCAGACGATCTCGATGCCATGGCGGCGCAGGACGGCGTCCACCGCCGCCTCATGCGCGGCGCGGTCGCCGTTGTAGGGCTTGTGGTCCACCACGTCGGTGGCGATGCCGAGCCCGGCGGCGCGCGCGATCCCGGCCGCGTCAGGCTTGTTGCTGAGCACCAGGGCGATGCGGGCCGGATAATCCCGCTGCGCGGCGGCGGTGATCAGCGCGTCCATATTCGAGCCGCGGCCGCTGATCAGAACGGCAACGGCGCGTTTGGCCGGGCCGGTCATGCCGGCCAGTTGGCCGGGGTGGAGATGTCGGTCGCGGCCTCGCCCGCAGCGGCCTCGATGGCGCCGATGCGGAAGACGGTCTCGCCCTGCGCCTGGAGCAGCGCGGTGGCGCCCTCCACGGAGGCGGCATCGACCACCAGGACCATGCCGATCCCGCAATTGAACACGCGGAGCATTTCCTCGGCGGCCACCCGGCCCTGGCTTGCCAGCCAGGCAAACACGGGCGGCACGGTCCAGGTCGCCGCGTCGATTACCGCGCGGGTGCCCTCGGGCAGCACGCGCGGCACATTGCCGGGCAGGCCGCCACCGGTGATATGCGCCGCCGCCTTGAGCAACCCAGCCTTGTGCAGGGCGAGCAGCGAGCGGACATAGATGCGGGTGGGTGCCAGCAGGGCGCGGGCCAGGCTCTGGCCGGGAGCGAAGGGAGCATCCGCCTCCCAGGACAGGCCGGAATCGGCGACGATGCGGCGGACCAGCGAATAGCCATTGGAATGCACGCCAGAGGAGGCGAGGCCGAGCACCACATCGCCCGGGCCGACATCCCTGGGCAGCAGCGCGCCACGTTCGGCGGCGCCCACCGAGAAGCCGGCGAGGTCATAATCGCCGGCGCTATACATGCCTGGCATCTCGGCGGTCTCGCCGCCCACCAGGGCGCAGCCGGCTTGGCGGCAGCCCTCGGCGATGCCTGCGATCACCGCCTTGGCATCGGCGATGGAGAGCTTGCCGGTGGCGTAATAGTCGAGGAAAAACAATGGGTCAGCGCCCTGGACCACGAGATCGTTGACGCACATGGCCACCAGATCGATGCCCACGGCGTCATGCTGTCCGGTATCGATGGCGATCTTCAGCTTGGTGCCCACACCGTCAGTGGTGGCGACCAGAATTGGGTCGGTGAAACCCGCAGCCTTGAGGTCGAACAGGGCGCCGAAACCCCCCAGGCCCCCGAGCACGCCGGGGCGGGTGGTGGATTTGGCGAGTGGCTTGATCGCATCGACCAGCTCATCGCCGGCGTCGATATCAACACCGGCGTCGCGATAGGTGGTACCGCTCATATCATCTTCTCGTGCTGGTCATGGGGAGCAGGGCTAGGCTATCTCTTGGGCAAGGGCCGGGCCGGCCGCCGGGAGGCGACGCAGCACCGGAAGTTGGCGCGGAACCAATCACAGCGGCGTGCCGCACGCAATGACACGTCCTGCATGGGACACGCCCTGCATGGCGTGTTCTGCGGGAACCCGCCAAGTCGGGATGGAGGGGCCTCTGCCAGACGGTTCGGACAGCGCGCGGAGCGACGATGCCGTCGTCACCCTGCCGAACATCATCACCTTTGGCCGGCTCTGCGCCGTGCCACTGGCGATCTGGCTTGTGCTGCGTCACGAAATGCAGGCGGCTTTCTTCCTCTTCGTCGCGGCCGGCCTGTCGGACGCGCTGGATGGCTGGCTGGCCCGGCGCCGGGGTGGCACCGCACTCGGTGCGCTACTCGACCCACTGGCCGACAAGGCATTGCTGATCGGCATGTATGTGACGCTGGCTGCGGTCAATCTTATCCCGGATTTCATTACCATCCTTGTGGTCTTTCGTGATCTGATCATCATGGGCGGCGTGGTGTTGCTATCCGTGCTCGGCCAGCCGGTCGCCATCCGTCCGCTCCTCATCTCGAAGCTGAATACCGCCTTGCAGATCACCCTGATTGCCCTTGTCCTGGCGCTCGCCGCCTTTGGCTTGACTGCGCCGGCGCTGGTCTGGACGCTGGTCTGGCTGGTCGCGACCACCACCCTGGTCTCTGGCGCCGCCTATGTCTGGAAGGCCGCCCATGCGTGACGATCTCAATGCATGATACCGAAGAAGAGGCGGTCCGCGCCCGGCGGGATCTGGTGGTCCGGCGGGGACTCGACACGCTGCCCGCGCCGCGCTGGCAGCGTCTGACGCTCGTCTTTGGGCTGCTTTTCGCCGTCTGGCTGGCGCTCCAGCTGTTTGCCTCGATCCTGCTTCCCTTCGTGGTGGCGGCAGGCGTCGCCTATTTCCTCGATCCTCCGGCGAGCCGGCTGCAACGCTGGGGCATCGGGCGCGGCTTCGGCGCGATCCTGCTGATCATCGCCCTGCTCGCCGCCTGTCTGCTCTTCGCCCTGCTGCTCTACCCGCTCATCCTGGCCCAGATCGGCATTCTGATCAGCCGCGTGCCGGTCTATGCGGCCGGGCTGCGTGTGTGGGCCGGCGAAGTGTTGAGCGGCTTGCAGGATCACCTGCCGCCCGATTTCGTCGATGAGAAACTGCGCGACCTGGTGGCCGGGCAGGTCGGCTCGATGCTGAGCTTCGTGGTCGGTGCGCTGAGCCGCGTGGTGGGCGGCGGGGTGGCGTTGTTCTCAGTGATGTCCCTCGTCATCGTGACGCCCGTGGTCGCCTTCTACCTGCTGCGCGACTGGCCGATGCTGATCGGGCGGGTGGATAGCTGGCTGCCGCATCGCTACCGTCCGGTGCTGCGCCGGCAGGGAATTGAGATCGACCGTATCCTTGCCGCATGGCTGCGCGGCCAGGCCATGTGCTGCATGTTCCTGGCGGTGTTCTATGCGCTGGCCCTGTCGCTGGTGGGTCTCGATCTCGGCCTGATCGTCGGGCTGATGGCCGGCATGCTCTCCTTCATCCCCTATGTCGGCAGCATTGCCGGGGCGGTGACCTCGATTGGCCTGGCGTTTGCCCAGTTTCCCACCTGGCAGGGCGTCGGTCTGGTTGCCGGCGTGTTCGTGCTCGGCCAGTTGCTGGAAGGCTATGTGATCTATCCGCGTTTCCTGGGGGACCGGGTGCAGTTGCACGCCGTGTGGGTGATCTTCGCCCTGTTCGCCGGAGGTGCTGCCTTCGGATTTCTCGGCGTGCTGCTGGCGGTGCCGATGGCGGCGACGATCGGCGTGGTGACGCGGTTCTGGTTACGTCGCTATCTCGCCAGCCCGCTCTATCTCGATCCGCCGGATGAGGAGCGCATCCGGTGAATGATGCACCAAGACATAAAAAGTGGGGCGTTCGATGAACGCCCTGCGCCAGCTCCCGCTGCCCTTCCCCTACCAGCCGAGCTACCACCCGGAGGATTTCTGCACCGCCCTATCCAATGAGTCCGCGCTACTCTGGCTCGGGCGGGTGGCGGACTGGCCGAATGGGCGGCTGGCGCTCTGGGGCGGCGAGGGCAGGGGCAAGACGCATCTGCTGCGGCTCTGGGCGGGGCGGAATGGCGCCACTGTGATGGAGGGCATGCTGCTTGCCGGCCTGCCGGACTTGCCCGCATCGGGCGGCATCGGGCTGGATGACGCCGATGCGGCGCCGGAAGAGGCGCTGTTCCACCTGATCAACGCTGCCGCCGAGGCGCACTTGCCGTTGCTGCTGTCCGGCCGAACCGCACCGGCGCGATGGGCGGTAAGATTGCCTGATCTGGCCAGCCGGCTGCGCGCCACGACTGCCGTCGAGATCGGCGCGCCAGACGAAGCCTTGCTCCGCAGCCTGCTGGCCCGCCTGCTGGCGGACCGGCAGATCGCCGTGGCTGAGTCGGTGCAGGACTATCTGCTCACCCGCCTGCCACGCACTGCCGGTAGCATACGCGAGGCCGCGGCGAGGCTGGACCGCGCCGCCTTGGCCGCGGGTGGCAAGGTCACCCGCCAGATTGCCACCCGCGTCGCCGCCGAGATGGGGGCGGTGGAGGATGACGAGGATGATGACGCTTTTGCGACAACAGGCCCGGTTTGCTCCCCTGTCGGGCCGTCCCTGCTCTAGGATGCCGGCATGAAACGAGCCAGCATTCCGGATTCCGACACTGTATCCGTCCCGGTCGCCATGCCGCTCCCGGAGGTGGCTGCCATCGTCATTGACGGTCCGGAGCGCTTTATCAACCGCGAGCTCTCCTGGCTCGATTTCAACCATCGCGTCGTCGAGGAGGCGGAGAATGCCCACCATCCGCTGCTGGAGCGGCTGCGTTTCGTCTCCATCAGTGCTGGCAATCTCGACGAATTTTTCTCCGTCCGTGTCGCCGGTCTCATCGGCCAGGCCAAGGCGGGATTGCAAACGCTGTCGCCGGATGGGCGTACGCCGGCGCAGCAGCTTACGGAAATCCTGCGCCGCGCCCAGGTGCTGACCGATGACCAGCAGCGGGCCTGGGCCGATCTGCGCAAGCTGCTGGCTGAGGCCGGCATCGTGCTCGCCGAGCCAGCCGCGCTGAGCGATGAGGACCGCACCTGGCTCGACGCGTTTTTCATGGAGCGGGTGTTCTCGGTGCTGACGCCCCTGGCGATTGATCCGGCGCATCCATTCCCCTTCATTCCCAATATGGGCCTCGTGATGGTGCTGCGCCTGCATCGCGCGGAGGATCATTCGGTCATGCGCGCGCTGATTCCGCTGCCGGCGCAGATCGAGCGTTTCATCCGCCTGCCCGAGCGCGCCATCGCCGAGGATGGCCAGCCCGCAACGCCAGGGCCGATCCGTTTCGTCAGCCTGGAAGACCTCGTGCTGCTCTTCCTCGACCGGCTGTTCCCGGGCTTCGAGGTGCAGGGGCGCGGCCTGTTCCGGCTGATCCGCGATACCGACGTGGAATTCGAGGAAGAGGCGGAAGATCTCGTCCGCTCCTACGAAACCGCGCTGAAGCGCCGGCGTCGTGGCGTCGCCATCAGCCTGACCATCGAGGCCTCCATGCCGGAGGATCTGCGCGAACTGGTGCTCGACGAAATGGAAGCGCCGCCGGATTCGACCGTGTTGCAGGAAGGCATGATCGGTGTCGCCGATCTCAAGCAGCTCATTGTCGATGACCGGCCGGACCTGCTTTTCCCGCCCTATACGCCGCGTTTTCCCGAACGCATCCGCGATTTCGGCGGTGATTGCTTTGCCGCCATCCGCGCCAAGGACATCATCGTCCACCATCCCTTCGAGAGTTTTGATGTGGTGGTGCAGTTTCTGCGCCAGGCGGCGAGCGATCCGAATGTGGTGGCGGTCAAGCAGACCCTCTACCGCACCAGCCATGACAGCCCGATCGTCAAGGCACTGATCGAATCCGCCGAGGCCGGCAAATCCGTCACCGCGTTGATCGAATTGCGCGCGCGCTTCGACGAAGAGGCCAATATCCGCCTCGCCCGCAGCCTGGAAGCCGCCGGCGTGCAGGTGGTGTATGGTTTCACCGAGCTGAAGACGCACGCAAAGATGTCGCTGGTAGTGCGGCGCGAGGCCGGCACGATGCGCAACTACGCGCATTTCGGCACCGGCAATTATCACCCGATCACCGCGCGCATTTACACCGATCTCAGCTTCTTCACCTCCGATCCGGCACTGACGCGCGATGCGGCGCGGCTGTTCAACTACATGACCGGCTATGCCCAGCCAGCAAAGATGGACGCGATCAGCTTCAGTCCGCTCACCGCGCGCAGCACGATCTGCGAGATGATCAACCGCGAAATTGGCTTCGCCCGCG
>CANJOG010000054.1 GCA_947475475.1 Acetobacteraceae bacterium | reverse complement strand
TAGCCACTTTCAGCGAGCCGAACAGATAGGGCTGGGTGCGCGGGATGCCCACTTTGAGCATGATGTCGAGTTTGCGGGCACCGAGTGCGCGCAGCACGTCTTCCAGTTCGGGTTCCATGCTGGCCAGGCCAGTGGCGACATTGACGACGATGGGGAAGAAGGAAATCAGGAAGGCTGTGAGAATGGCGGGGACTTCGCCAATGCCGAACCAGATGACCAGGATCGGCACAACAGCGACCTTGGGCACCGAATTGAATCCGATCATGACTGGGTAGAGACCGCGATAGATGGTGCGCGACCAGCCGACGATCAGGCCGAGGATGAGGCCGAAGAGCACTGCCAGGGCGAAACCGGCGGCTGTTGTCCAGAGTGTCACGATGGCGTGACGGAAGAGCGGCTTGCCATACTGCACCATGGCGGCGAAAATGGTCGTGGGCTTGGGCAGGATGAAGGTGTCGATCGAGAAGATACGGCAAGCCAGTTCCCAGATCACGAAAATCGCGATGGTGAACAGGACGGGCGAAAGCCGCTCCAGCGTCGCGTTCATGCTTTCCTCACTTCGGCGATCTTCTCGCGCAGCTCGTGAACGATGCTGGTGAATTCGGGGGTGAAGGTCACTGAAATATCGCGCGGACGGGGCAGGTCGATGTGGTGGGTGCTGACAATGCGGCCGGGGCGGGCGCTCATCACGAAGACCGTGTCGGCGAGGAAGGCGGCCTCGCGCAGATCATGGGTGACGAGAATGACGGTGAAGCCGATCCTTTGCCAGAGATCGCGCAGAACGCACCAGAGTTCCTCACGCGTGAAGGCATCGAGTGCGCCGAACGGTTCATCGAGCATCAGCAGGTCGGGCTGATGGATCAGGGCACGGCAGAGCGAGACGCGCTGCTGCATGCCGCCCGAGAGTTCCCAGGGAAAGCGGGCGCCGAAGCCGCCGAGGCCGACGGTTTCAAGCAGAGCCTCGGCCTGGGCACGGTATTCCGCCTTATGGGCACGAAAGCGGCTGCGATGCGGTTCGACGATTTCGAGCGGCAGCATCACGTTGTTCAGCACGGTGCGCCAGGGGAGCATGTTGGGATTCTGGAAGGCCATCCCCGCCATGCTGACCGGCCCGTCCACCGGCGAACCAGCCACTGAGACGCTGCCTTCATTTGGTGGCCGAAGACCAGTCACCAATTTCATCAGTGAGGATTTGCCGCAGCCGGAAGGGCCGACGACGGCGGCGAATTCTCCCTTGCCGACACTGAGCGTCGTGTCACGCAAGGCCAGCACGCCGCCATTGCCGCCCTTATAGGTCAGGGTGACGCGGTCGATATCGACGAAGGCAACCACGTCTCTTCTCCTGGCCTGGTATCAGAACTTGCGTTCGGAAGCAGGCGGCAGATATTCGCTGGTAAAGATATCGGCGGCAGTCGGCTTGGCCTTGAAGTCGTAGGTGATGCCGACCTGTTCGATGGATTTGGTCAGGCGGTCGGTATCGACGTCGCCGAGACCATTCGCCTTCGTCCAGGGGGTGGCAATATTGTCGCGGATAGACATTATCAGACGCTCGAGCTCGATCTTCTCGTCGCCGGTCTCGTTGCGCTTCATGACGGATTTGATGGCGCTGGCGGGACCGGCGATGGTGTCCTGGATTCCCTTGATGGTGGCGCGCACGAAGCCGGCCACAACCTTGGGATTGGCCTTGGCGTAATCGGGATTGACCATCACCGCGTTGCCGTAGAGCGAGAGGCCATAATCGGTCATCAGCATGACCTTGATGTCTTTCGGCGCCACGCCTTTCTGCAGCAGGTTGAAATAGGAGGAGAAGGAGAAGCCGGTGATGGCATCGACCTTGCCGTCGGCGAGCATCGGCTCGCGCACCGGGAAGCCGATATTCTCGACGCGGACTTTGGATGCGTCGATTCCGTTGGCCTGCACGAAAGCCTTCCATTGGGCGAACGCGCCATCGGCGGCAGGGGCGCCGAGCAGCTTGCCTTCGAGATCCTTTGGGGTGGCGATGCCGGATTTGGCGAGGCTGACGATGGAGAATGGCGGGCGATCATAGACCATCAACACGGCCTTCACCGCCTTGTCCGGGTTCTGGTCGCGGAACTTGAAGAGCGAGTTGATGTCGAAGAAGCCGAGCGGATAGGTGCCGGCGGCGACGCGGCCGATGCCGGCGACCGAGCCGGGGCCGGTATCGACTGTGACGTTCAGGCCTTCTGCCTTGTAGTAGCCTTTGTCGATGGCGACGAAATAAGGCGCTGCAGGGCCTTCGAACTTCCAGTCCAGCGCGAATTTCAGGTCGGTTTCGGCCTGGGCGGCGGCGGCAAGTGCGCTGGACAGAAGTGCCGCGCCGGCGAGCGCTCGCAGAATGGGCTTGAACATGCGCGATCCTTCGGTGATGGCCACCGGGTCAGCCGGTGCCATTGCAAGTATTGCGGTGGATGGATCGCAAATCCCGTGCCAAAGACGTCGAGCTTCTGGAGGGCGAAAAAATGGCGAGCCGTGGAATAGATGCGCCCGATTCGCGTGCAACTGCCTTGTTGCGCGCCGAATTAGCTGCCGCGATAGGTGGCATAGCTCCACGGCGTCATCAGGAGTGGCACATGGTAATGCCCCTCCGGCTCGGCGATCGAAAAGCGCAACGGGATTTCATCGAGGAAGGGTGGATCGGGGAGGTCGGCAAGGCCTGCGTAATGAACGCCGATGGAGAAGCGCAGCTCATAGGTGCCGATCGGCAAAGGCTGCCCGGATATCAGCGGAGAATCGGTGCGGCCATCAGCGTTGGTGATACGCTGGGCGCGTGTGAAGAGCGTTCCGTCCGGTTCGACTTCGAAGAGTGTTACAGAAATTCCGGGGGCGGGGCGGCCGCCATGTGTGTCGAGCACGTGGGTGCTGAGTCGGCCATGCACAGCAAGCCGGTCCGGTGCCTGAACTGCCTGGTCGAGGCGCAAGGCAGCGATTCGGGTGATTTCGTTGAGTGCGGTTGCTTGTTCCTGCGCTGCATCGTGATGCAGGCGGCGTTCGAACTGGCGCAGGACAGAGGCGCGGGTGTGGCGGCGGACGCAGATGATGAAGGGAAAGCCGAAGCGGGCGCGGTAGGAATCGTTGAGACTGTGGAAGCGCGCAAATTCTGAGTCGTTCAGACGGTCCAGGCCAATGCCAGATTGTTCCGCTGCGGAGAAGTCAGTGAGGCCCGCGGCGCGGGCGAGTTTTCCAGCGAGATCGGGATGGGCGTTGATGAGCGCCAATTGGCGCGCCGTGGATGCGGCGCGGACGGACTGTTCCATTGCGGCGTGGAGCGCAGCGAGGCTGGCAAAGGGGCGTGTGGTGGCAACCTCTTCCGCAACCCAGGGGGAATGTTCGTAGATGCTGGCGAGGGACGCGACGAAATCGCCTGGTGCCGCGTCGTTGAGATCCTGCAGCGTGATCATGCGGGAGTCCTTAGCGGGAAGTGGCGCCGGCGGAAATCCAGGTGGCGAGAATCTGGCGTTCTTCTGAGCTGATGCTGGTGATGTTGCCAGGCGGCATGGCAGAGGAATGGGCCGCGGCGATACCGATCTGGCCGGCATTGCGCAGGATCGCTTGCGGGCTGTCGAGCTGCACGCCTTTCGGTGCGACCGCGATGCCATCCCAGACGGGCTCGGCGGAATGGCACATGGCGCAGCGGCCGTTGACGATTTCCTCGACGGCGGCAAAGTTCGTTGGTGTTGGCAGGCTTCCTGTCGTCTGCGCATGCCGCGGACCTTGGGCGGAGAGGAAGGCGATTGCGATCATGCCGAGTGCGGCCACACCCCAGGTCCACCAGGGGCTTGGCTTTCCGGCATGGCGCGCATTGAAGAAGTGCCGGATCAGCGGGCCGAGCAGGAGCACGATGGCGATGATCAGCCAGTTGAAGCGGGTGCCGTAGAGCAGCGGATAGTGATTGCTGATCATCACGAAGACGACTGGTAGCGTCAGGTAGTTATTATGCACTGAGCGCTGCTTGGCCTGCTTGCCGAGGCTGGGGTCGGGGGCCTGCCCGGCGAGCAGACTGGCCACGACCTTGCGCTGATTTGGGATGATGACGGCGAAGACATTGGCCACCATCATCGTGCCGATGAGTGCGCCGATCTGGATGAAGGCGCCGCGGCCGTTGAAGAGGAACGCAAAGAGCAAGGCGAGTGCGACAAGCATGACATAGAGCAGGCCGGCAAGCGCGTTTTCCTGCTTGCCGATGGGAGAGCGGCAAATTGCTTCATAGCCGAGCCAGGGCAGAACGAGCCCAGCAATGCTGATGAGGACGGCCTGCCAGGGGAGCAAGTCGAGTCCATCGTGATCGACCAGGAAAAGATCGGCGCCGAGGTAATAGACGACGGCGAGGAGCGCGAAGCCGGAGAGCCAGGTGGCGTAGGCTTCCCATTTGAACCAGGTCAGTTCGCTCGGCATGCGCGCCGGGGCGACCAGGTATTTCACCATGTGGTAGAAACCGCCGCCATGCACTTGCCAGGCTTCGCCCTGCGTGCCGTCGGCGGAATCGGCAGCCCGCTTCAGGCTGAGATCGAGATGGACGAAATAGAAGGAACTGCCGATCCAGGCGATGCCGGCCACAACATGCAGCCAGCGAATGGCCATCTGGGCCCATTCGATCAGGATGAGTTCGTTCATGGCGACACCTCGGATGAGGAAGCGGGGGGTGCGGGGTGGCGTTTGTGCCAGTGATGGGCGATATCGATGCGTTTTGCGATCCACACGCCGTCATGGGATTGCACGTAGTCGACGAAGCGTTCGAGGGCCGCGGCGCGTCCGGGACGGCCGACAAGGCGGCAATGCAGGCCCACATTGAGCATCTTGGCCGCACCTTCGCCGCCTTCGCGGTAGAGCACGTCGAAGGCGTCTTTCAGATAGGTGTAGAATTGCTCGCCGGTGTTGAAGCCCTGGGCGGTGGCGAAGCGCATGTCGTTGGAATCGAGCGTGTAGGGAATGACGAGCTGCGGCCCGTTGGGTCCGTGCAGCCAATAGGGCAGGTCATCGGCATAGGCGTCCGAGGCGTAGAGGAAGGAGCCGTTCTCCATCACCAGATCGAGCGTGTTCATCGAGCAGCGGCCGAGATACCAGCCGAGCGGTGGGGCGCCGGTGATTTGCGTGTGCAGCGAGATCGCCTCGCGCATATGGGCGGCTTCGATCTCTTTCGGGATGTCCTTGTATTCGATCCATTTCAGGCCGTGCGAGGCGATTTCCCAATCGGCTTCCTGCATGGCGGCCACCTGTTCGGCGCCGCGTTGCATCGCCGTGGCAACACCGTAGACCGTTACGGGGATGTTGCGGGAGGTGAAGAGCCGCCACAGGCGCCAGAAGCCCGCGCGAGCACCGTATTCATAGACGGATTCCATATTCCAGTGGCGCTGGCCCGGCCAGTTGCCGGCACCGATGATCTCGGAGAGGAAGGCTTCGGAATACGGATCGCCGTGCAGGATATTGTTCTCGCCGCCCTCTTCGTAATTGACGACGAATTGCACGCAGACTTTTGCCTTGCCTGGCCAGTCCGCGTCGGGCGGGGTGCGGCCATAGCCAAGCATGTCGCGCGGGTAGGGAGAGATTGGTGCACTCATGCGCCGAGCAATTCCGCGAGGGTCAGGGCGAGAACTTCCGTGGCCTTGTCGAGATCGGCGAGCGGCAGGCGTTCATCGGCGCGATGGGCGTTGGCTTCCTCGATCGTGCGCGGGCCGGCGCCGTAGAGGACGATGGGGATGCCCCTTGCCGCGTAATGACGCGCATCGGTGTAGAGTGGCACGCCGGTTGTGCCGATGTTCTCTCCCATCACGTCGGTGGCGTGGCGGCAGAGTGCGTCGGAGAGACGGTCGCTGCCATCGACCGGGCGGAGCGGCTCGGCGAGCAGGATGCGGCGGATGTCGATGCCGGCGGTGGTGGTTTCGGCTGCGGCTTGTGCGATCAGGTCTCGCAATTCCCGTTCGACGGCGGCAGGATTCTCCTCGGGGATCATGCGGCGGTCGAGCCGGAAAGTGACTTTGTCCGGCACGACATTGGTGTTGATGCCGCCCTCGATCAGCCCGACCGTCATTTGTGCGGCGCCGATACCAAGAATGGCGGAGACGCGCGTGGCAAGGCTGTCGCGCCAGGCGTAGAGGCGGGTGAGGATATGTGTTGTGGCTTGCAGCGCGTCGATGCCCGTGTGGGGGCGCGCGGCATGGGCGGAGCGGCCGCGGACTTCGACTTCCAGATGCAGGCAGCCATTATGGGCGGTGACAACCGCATAGGAAAATCCGGCGGCGATGACGAAATCGGGTTTGCTGATGTTTTGATCAAGTAGCCAGGCGGGACCGATTTCACCGCCGGCTTCCTCGTCATAGGTCAGGTGAAGCTCGATGCTGCCGGCGAGAGGAATGCCCAGCGATTTCAGCGCCAGCAGCGCGAACGTGTAGGAGGCGAAATCGGATTTCGAAACGGCCACGCCGCGTCCATACATCCAGCCATCGACGATGGCGGCGCCATAGGGATCCTGCGTCCAGCCTTCGCCGGGCGGGACAACATCGCCATGGGCGTTCAGCGCGATGGTCGGGCCATCACCGAAGCGGTGGCGGATGACCAGATTGGTGGCGCTGATCATGCCGTTGGCGCGTACGAGCGTGTCCGGCACGACGTGGGATTGGACGGTCAGCCCAAGAGCTGTGAGCAGATCAGCCGCGATGCGCGCATGAGCGGCGCAATCGCCGGGTGGGTTGTCCGAGGGGGCGCGCACCAGGGCGGCGAGGAAATCCCGCTGCTGGGTGCGAGTTTCTTCGAGAAAGGTGCGCAGTCGCGCGGCGGTGGTCGGGGTCAATTTTTCTCCTTCGCCGGCAACGGCGCTGTTGGGGCGAGTTTGCCAGGGCCGAGAGTGACAGGGTTGAAGGTGAGCAGGAAGTCGAGGAGCACGCGCACGGCGAGATCGGCATCATCGGCACGGATTGATTCAGCAGGATTATGGCTGATGCCACCTTCGCAGCGCAGGAAGAGCATGGCGATCGGGCAGAGATCGATGATGGCAAGACCATCATGTCCGGCGCCGCTCGGCAGGAGGTAGGGGCGCACGCCGCAACGCGCGACGGATTTTTCCAGGGCGGCGATCATGGCGGGCGCGCAGCGTGCGGCCTTCACGACGTAATCGGTGCGCAGGTCGAGGGTGACGCCACGGCGGGTGGCTATGGCAGCGAAGTCATCGCCGAGGCGGGAGAGGGCGCTGGCGCGCAGTGTGTCGTCGGAGCTGCGCAGGTCGATGGAGAAGCGCGCACCGCCGGGAATCACGTTGACCGCACCGGGCATGATCTCGATGCGGCCGACCGTGGCGACAATATCCTCATGTGTCAGGGCGAGGCGTTCGACGGCGAGGACCATTTCGGCCATGGCGGCTCCCGCATCGCGGCGCATCCGCATGGGCACGGTGCCGGCATGGCCGGCCATGCCGCCCAATTCCACGGTGAGGCGGCTGGCGCCATTGATGGCGGTGACGATACCGACTGGCAGGTCCTGTTCCTCGAGGACGGGGCCTTGTTCGATATGAAGTTCGATATAGGCGAGCACATCTTTAGGGCGGCGGCCGAGGGAGAGGATGGCGTCCGGCCTGCCGCCGAACATGTCCAGTGCAGCGCGCACGCTGACGCCGGTGCGGTCCACGCTATCCAGCACCGCGGGATCGAGCGTGCCGGCGATGGCGCGTGAACCGATCAGTGTTGTCGGAAAGCGCACGCCCTCCTCGTCGC
Source organism: Acetobacteraceae bacterium (assembly GCA_947475475.1). Taxonomy (GTDB): domain Bacteria; phylum Pseudomonadota; class Alphaproteobacteria; order Acetobacterales; family Acetobacteraceae; genus CANJOG01. The sequence continues at coordinate 1,093 of CANJOG010000054.1, read as the reverse complement.
CGAAGGCCAGCACCTCGATAGCGAAATCCAGCCGCTTGCCGCGGGCATATAATTCCGCGACGGCCTGAATGGCGGCAACGACGCCGAAAGGGCCGTCATATTTGCCGGCATTGCGGACGGTATCGATATGCGAGCCGATCAGTAGGGATGGCGCGCCTGGTTTTGCCGCTTCGTAGCGGCCGACAACATTGCCGGCGGCATCAAGTGTTGTTTCCATCCCGGCCAGGCGCATCCAGCGTGCGACCATCAGTGCCGCGGCGCGATGCTCGGGTGTGAGGTAGAGGCGCGTGACGATGCCGTGTTCGGCGGTGCAATCGGCAAGTTCGTCCAGCCGGCGCAGCAGCGGGCTGGCATCGGCCGGCGGGGCTGGCCCGGTCATGCGCGACGGCCTGCCATCTGGCCAGAATCGCGCAGCGCGAAGAGCACACGCTCGGGTGTGGCGGGCAGGTCGAGCGCGTCGGTGCCGATGGCGTCCTTGAGTGCGTTCCACACGGCGGTGGCGAGCATCAGTGGCGGTTCACCGACGGCCTTGGAACGGTAGATCGTATCGGCGCGGGCTGGCGCATTTTCCAGCAGGCGCAGATTCATGACCGGCGGCACGTCGCGCGATCCGGGAATTTTGTAGGTCGATGGCCCAAGAGTGCGAAGACGGCCTTGCTTGTCGCTCCAGAGTTCCTCGCAGGTGAGCCAACCCAGGCCTTGCACGAAGGCACCTTCGATCTGGCCGCGATCGATCGCCGGATTGAGCGAGTTGCCGCAATCCTGAACGAGATCGGCGCGCAGCACGCGGGTTTCGCCGGTCAGGCGGTCGACCACCACATCGGCGATGGCGGCGCCGTAGGAATGGTAGAAGAACGGGCGCCCGCGCACTTTGGCGGGATCGAAATGCAGGTCCGGCGTGCGGTAGAAGCCGGTGGCTGACAGCGAGACGCGTTCGAGCCAGCAGAGTTTGGCGAGTTCGCCGAATTCCATGGCATGGTTGCCGGCGAAGACACGGCCATCGGCAAAGGTGATGTCTTCCTCGGCGACTTTCCAGCGTGTCGCGGCGACGGTGAGCATGCGGGCGCGGATGGCGCCGGCGGCGGCGTGGGCT
>CANJOG010000053.1 GCA_947475475.1 Acetobacteraceae bacterium | reverse complement strand
CGAGCCGGGACAGACCGCATTGACGCGGATATTGCTGGACGCGAGTTCAGCCGCCGCCGAGCGCGTCACGCCGATCACCGCCGACTTGCCGGCGCTATAGGCATGGCCACCAAGACCGCCACCCATGCCGGCAACACTCGCCACCGAGACGATCGCGCCGCTCCTCTGCGGCACCATCACGCGGGCGGCATGCTTCATGCCGAAGAACACGCCGGTCAGCAGGATGGCGAGCGACTTGTTCCAGTCCTCCTCGGTAATATCACGCACCGAACCAACCGCGCCGACAATGCCGGCATTGTTGATCATGGCGTCGAGTCGGCCAAAAGCGGAGACGGCGAGCTGCACAGCGGCCTCGACCTGGGCCTCCTTGGTCACATCGCAGGCAATGGCGCGCGCCTTGGGGCCAAGCTGCTTGGCCAGCGCATCGGCGCGCTCGAATTGCAGATCGGCGAGCACGACGGAGGCACCTTCGGAGATGAACAGGCGCGAGGCCTCGGCGCCAATGCCGCTCGCGGCTCCGGTGATGACGGCAACCTTATCCTGCATACGTCCGGCCATGGCCGATCCTCCTCTTTTCTGTCTGCTTGGCGTTACGTCTCTCTTAGCCGCGCCGGCCGAGGGGCGGAACCCCCTCCCCCGTCCTTGTCCCACCTCGTCGCCACTGTTCCCGAGGCGGCCCGATTGCTACATGGAGACCATCATTCGCCGGCACGCCCGGCCCGGAGGAGACCACCATGCGCGAGCATCTGCAGTTCTACATCGACGGTGCCTGGGTGAACCCGGTTGAGCTGCGCACGCTGGATGTGATCAACCCGGCCACCGAAGCCCCCGCCGGCCGCATCGCGATGGGCGGTGAGGAAGATGTGAACCGCGCCGTCGCCGCCGCCCGCCGCGCCTTTGCCAGCTACAGCCGCACCACCCGCGCTGATCGGCTGGATCTCTTCTCGTCCATCATCGAGGCCTACAAGGCGCGCGCCGCCGATATCGCCGAGGCCGTGCGCCTGGAGATGGGCGCACCGAAGAAGCTCGCCGAGACGGCGCAGACAGCCCTCGGCCTGCTGCATCTGCAAACCGCCCGCAAAGTGCTGGAGAGCTACGAATTCGAAACCCAGCGGGGCAAGACGCTGATCCGCCACGAGCCGATCGGCGTCTGCGGCTTCATCACGCCGTGGAACTGGCCGCTCAACCAGCTCGCCTGCAAGATCGCGCCGGCTCTCGCCACCGGTTGCACCATGGTGCTCAAGCCGTCCGAAATGTCGCCGCTCTCCGCCATCATCTGGGCCGAAGTGATGCACACAGCGGGCGTTCCCGCCGGCGTGTTCAACCTGGTGAACGGTGATGGCGCGGGCGTTGGCGCGGCGCTGAGCCTGCATCCGGATGTGGATATGATGAGCTTCACCGGCTCGACCCGCGCCGGCATCGAGGTGGCGCGCAATGCCGCCTATACGGTCAAGCGCGTCGCCCAGGAACTCGGCGGCAAATCGCCGAACATCATTCTGCCGGATGCGGATTTCGCAAAGGCCGTGACCGCCGGCACCCGCCAGATGTTCAGCAATACCGGCCAGAGCTGCAACGCGCCCAGCCGCATGCTGGTCCCCATCGAGCGGATGGACGAAGCCGCGGCGATCGCGCGCGCCGTCGCAGAGAAAGTGGTGGTCGGCGATCCCGCCGGCGACGCCGATATGGGCCCGGTGATTTCCGAGCGCCAATGGAACCGCATCCAGTCCTTGATCGGCGCCGGGCTCGCGGAAGGCGCCACGCTGGTCACCGGCGGCCAGGGACGCCCCGAAGGCCTCAATCGCGGCTGGTTCGTCCGCCCGACCGTGTTCTCCCATGTCACCAACGACATGACGATCGCGCGCGAGGAAATCTTCGGCCCGGTGCTCTCCATCCTCGGCTACAAGGATGTCGATCAGGCCGTCGAGATCGGCAATGACACGGTCTATGGCCTCGCCGCCTATGTGCAGGGCAGCGACCACACCACCATCCGCTCGGTCATGGAACGGCTGCGCGCCGGCCAGGTGATCGTCAATGGCGGCGCCGGCGGCGACATGATGGCGCCGTTCGGCGGCTATAAGCAGAGCGGCAATGGGCGCGAATGGGGCGATTTCGCCTTTGCCGAATTCCTCGAAGTGAAGGCAGCGATCAACTTCACCGCCTGAGACGCTTCTCCCCGTGCGTTGTGCATCAGGCGGCCCCTCGTTGGGCCGCCTGATGGCAGTCGAACGCCAGATGGTTCAGCCACGCTATTTTGTCGCCTAGTTTATCCGCGCAATTTCGGCGCCACCTGGGTGATGCGCTTGCCCTGGAAGCGGGCGACGGGGAAATCCACATCGGCCGCCTTGCCCTAGCGGCTCACCGCGCTGACGCCATAGGGCGTGCCGGAATTGACCGGCATATTATTTGTTAGCAGATAATTGCATCGGCGAACGAAGTTGTATTCATAAGAACCCTGCTCCGCGCGCTGAGGGCAACGGTTGGGAAAACAGCAGTCTCAATCGATGGCATTCGCCTGCAGAAACAGCGCCTGGGAGAGCGCCTCGAAGAAGCGCTGGAAGGGCGCTGGATCAGACAATTCGTTCTGATTAAGCTGTCCCGAGGCCCGCACAATGGTCTGTTTGCCCTGACCAGGGCGCAATGTCACCGTAAACCGCACCAGACCGTTACCGAAGCGCGTTGCGGAGACCGTGCCCAAAATCGGATCGGCCCTGTCCACCACGAACCCAAGATCCTGTAGCGCCGCCAGAATGCCCTGAAAGACAGCGCGCCGGTCGTCTGTGTCAAAGGCGCGCGTTGAGATCGCGCGCTGAGCCGCCTGGCTATGTGTCGTGGCCAACACTTGCTGGCGACTATCCGTTTGGCACGCTGCCAGGAGCGACAGGACCGCGACCGCAGCAAACCGCAGGCACCTTCCCGCCGCCAAGAGATTCCTCGAAGTCATTGCCGATTTGCCCTCCCGCATTCTCACGCCAGCGTCAAATGTCATGCGCTGTCAGAAAGGCCGATTGCGCCACACGTTCGAAGAATCCTTGATAGAGCTCAGGGTCCTCCAACACCTCCCCCACCGCGAGCATTGCCCCGGGGCGTGGCACGATGTGTTGAAACGTGGCGCGAATCACGCTGGCATTTTGTCCCGGCAGCCCGCGCACCGAGACCTGCGCGCGGATACGGCCATTTCCAATCTTGGAGCCGACAAGCAAACCGACCGCCGCCTGACTCTCCTCAATCTGGAAGCCGAGATCCTGGAGAGCGCCAAGGGCGGCCCGTATCATCAATTCCTGATCCGCCGTATCGAACCGGCGGGACTGCCGCGACCGTGAATCCACCGCCGATGCAGTGGGCATCAACGCGGCTGCCTGCTGCGTGGGAGTCGGTGGCTGGCAGGCAGATACCCCGGCTGCCAGCCCTACCCCGCCGATGGCGGTCAGCAATCGGCGGCGTCGCACCAATGGACACATCATCAAAATGAGGACGAACGATACGAAAAGTCACGAACCTTCGACGTCTCATCAAAATTGATGATCACCGTCAGGGTGCGCTGGCTGGTCTGCGCAGCGCCGGCCCGACTGACTGCCCCCAGGAAGAGGACATTCGCCCCGCCAGCCGAATTCGAATAGGCCTGCTGGGAAGCGATCCGGTCATACACCCAGGTTTCGCGCCGCTTCGTATCCGTTGTGACGATATTCGGCGCCCCCAGCACGGAAGCGACATCGGCACCGCTCATGCCAGTGCGAATTTCACGCTGCACGGTGCCGACGGTCAGGCGGTCCCCCTCCTGCGAGGCCGCGGCGACCTGCCGCGCGTGTTCGCCGGCTGGCGCGCAGGCCGCGAGCGCAATGCCGGAGGTGGCCAGAACCGTAACAAGGCGAAACTGTCCGAACTTCATTTTGCCTGACCTTCAGTAAGGGTGATCGTGGGGGCTGATAATCGGGGACGCTCAGGAACTCGGCTTGCCCGCTCCCACCGAGGGGGAAGATTGCGGGGCGACTCCGGGCTTGGCCGTATCGGTTGGCTGATCAGCCTCACCTTTTAGCTTTGCCGCTGCTTCACGCTCCTTCGTGGAGTTCAACTCGGCAACAGGGCGCGGCGCATCAGGTGCGGCCAAATCCGAAGGTGCGGTCTCGAGCGCGCGCCCCATCGTGGCACCAAGCGGTTCAAAGAAATTCTTCTGATAGAACTCCGGACTATCGACCTGTGCCTCCCGCCCGAGCGCCACGACCGATGCATTCGTCCGAACCGTGCTGGAGGACGGCCCCCGCGGCTGAACCACCACGGCCATCCGCAGAGTGGTCTGCCGCGTCGCCGAGATCGTTCGGGCGTCGGGCTCCACGCGGGTGATCCGGTAGCCAAGATCGTGAATGGTCGCGATCACGGCACGCATCGTGGTGTCAGAATCCGCTGCAACCGTGCGTACCTGCATGGCACGCAGTTCAACCGCGCTTTTCTTGCTGGGTTCGAATTTGACCTGCGGCGCGACGGCACACGCCGCGATGGGACAGAGCAGGGCGATAATCAGGAGAATCTGACGCATCGCTCAGCTCCGCCGTGCCAAGCCAGCGCGAATTTTTTCAAAGAAACCCGTCGAATATTCCGGTTCCGTGAGTTGCTCGACGCGCGAGCCCCCCTGGTTGTTGGTGACAATCCTTTCGAACGAGACCCTCAGGATCGCTTCCTGCAGGCCACGCGGCTGTGTCGTCACCGTCGTACGGATCACCTGGTCCGTATCCCAGACCGGATTGTAGCGGACACCGAGCAATGCCAGCCCGATCGTCAGCGCGACCTGGCCGGCGACCTGCCCTGATTCAGTGGCATCGCGGTCCTTGGAACCGGCGAGCACACCATAGCGGGCAACACTTTCCTCCACCGTGAACCCGATATCCTGAAGAACCTGCGTGGTTTCGAGCAAAAGATTCTGTTCATTGGTCTGGGTGAAACTGGCGGTCTGGCGTTCGCGAATCGCTGCCGCGTCCGGACGGGGAGCTCCAATCTGTAGAGCGGCCTTATTGGCCCAATCGGGATCCTGACAGGCCGCCAAGCCGAAGGAGAGAGGCAATAAAAGCAAGAGTTCAAGTCTCATTTGGACGTCCCCAGCAATACGTTCGAGTATAGCAATATTCCGCACCCGGTCAAGTTCAGCCTTCTTCACTTGCCCCCTTCCCAGCTTGTGTCGCCCCCCTTTTCCTTCAGGGCGGGATGCACCACATTGAGGACGACCAGCTTGGCGACGTCTCGTTAACGCGAGCCATGTACGCTCTGCCGGGTTGCCAAGACACCCTTTCGCGAGTCACCACCGGTATGAACGATTTCAGGCTGACCCAGAATTCCACCTATAGCCGCATCCGGCTGGACGACGAGCCCGATCCCTCCGATCCCGATGTCCCCGAGCCGCTGGGCCCGGAGAAGAAGGAGCCGGGGGACGACAAGGCCAATGGCGGCCCGGTCAATGAGCTGGAATCCCGCCTGCTCAAGGGCCGCAAGGTCCTGATCTTCGGCGCCATCACCGACAAGCTGGCCCGCGACATCACCGGCCGTCTGCTGGCACTCGCCTCCGACAGCGACAAGCCGATCGACATTTTCATCAACTCGCCCGGCGGGCATGTGGAGAGTGGCGACACCATCCATGACATGATCCGCTTCGTCGATGCCGTCGCCCCGGTGCGCATCATCGGCACCGGCTGGGTCGCCTCCGCCGGCGCGCTGATCTACCTGTCGGCGAAGAAGGAAAACCGGCTCTGCCTGCCGAATACCCGCTTCCTGCTGCACCAGCCGATGGGCGGCGTGCGCGGCCCGGCCGTGGATATCGATATCGAGGCCCGCGAGATCGTGAAGATGCGCGAGCGGCTGAACCTGCAAATCGCGCGTGAGACCGGCCAGCCGATCGAGAAGGTCGAGCGCGATACCGACCGCAATTACTGGATGAGCGCCGAGGAAGCCATCGCCTATGGCCTGGCCTCGCGGGTGATTCACAGCGCCGCCCAGCTCGGCTGAACCTGTCCGCGGCCGGTTTGGGGCCGCGATGGAGCCTGACGAAAAGGGCCGGCGCAAGCTGGCCCTTTTCTGCGTACCAACCGGCCTACCCTGTTTGAAGTAAATTTGACAGGGAGGCGTCAATTTCAGCCAGAAATGCGGCGCGGGCTTCGTAACAAACCCCCGATTTTGGCCCAATTCCACGCCTTTCCTGGCCATTTCACTTCCCTGGACGGGGAGGCTCTCCTATTTGTGATGTCACCGCGCCGGGGGCTGCGCGGCGTGGCATCGGCCGGGGGGCCGGCAAAACGCATGATGATCGAGGCTGGACTTCCAAGGCCGGGGCTCTGTTCCAGGTTCCTCACATGGGCACGTCAGAGCACGACACTGATGGCGATCGCGCGTGCCTCGCGCCTCCATCGCGCCTTTGCGTTTGGCGCCGGCTTCGCGCTGGTCGCCGGCATCGGCGTGTTGATAATCGCCGGCCCTGAGGACCGGCTCGAAAATGCTCTGTTGTCCAGCCATTTGCGGGCCGATCAGCCCGGCCATCCGATTGCGGCGACCTTGTATAGCCCGCAGGCCGCAAGGGCATGGTTCAAGGACCATCTCGATTTCACGCCGCCCGTGCGCGATCTGGCCCCGGCGGGATTTTCCATCATCGGCGCGCGGCTCGATTTCGTGGCGGGACGGTTTGTCTCGGTCATGGTCTATCGCGCCCCGGAAGGCCTGATCGATCTCTATTCCTGGCCGGATGGCGCACCGGACCGCAAGCTGCGCGCGTCGTCAATCTCTGGCCACGCGCTGCGGAGATGGTCCGAGTCCGGGCTGCAACACTGGGTCATTTCCCACGTGCCGTCATCACGCCTTGATGCCTTCGTCACATCGTGGCGCGCCACCAAAGGCTGATCCCGGCGGCGCGCCCCATCCGATCCGTCAGTCGAGCGGCGTTCCGGCAGGCATCGGCGAGAGGTGATGGCCGCGCACGCGCCAATCTTCGCCCACCTTGGCGATCAGCAGCGTGGTGCGCATGCGCAGCTTGAACTCGCCGCGGCCGATCAGGTCGGTGACCATATCGGCATAGCCTTGCGCGTAATACTGGCCCGGGCCGCAGGGAATGTAACGCTGCTCGACAAACTTGGCCCGCGCCGAGACGATCTGGCCAACATAGCCGACGAAATAATCCTTGGTTTCCGGCCCGACAAACAGCTTCACATGGGCACCGTAGAACAGCGCGTCGTCGGTGAACATCGCCTGGAATTTCGCCGGGTCCCAGGTGGCCCCGGCTTCATTCCACTGTGCCTCGACACGCGCCATGCCGGCTTCGGCTTCAGTTGACATTGTTCATCCTCCCGCATCTGTTGCCCCCATTGGGCGCAGGCAAAGGCGGCGCGTCAAGCCACGGGCGGAAAAGGACAAAGGCGGATGAGCAATCTGGTGCTGCGTGCGGAGCCAAAGAGTCTGGTACTGCGCGCGGAGCGCGACGACGGTCTGGCAACGCTGACAATCAACCGGCCGGAGCGGCTGAACGCGCTCAATGTCGAGGTTTTTGCCGAGTTGCGCGCCCATGTCCGCGCCATCGCCGGCAATACCGAGGGCATCGGCCTGGTGATCCTGCGCGGCGCCGGCAAATGCTTCTCCGCCGGTCACGATCTGCATGACCTGCTGCATGGCGAGACCCTGCCCGAGCCGCATTTCCAGGCCCGCACCGTGGCCGAACTCGCCGACCTGCCGCAGCCGGTGATCACCGCGGTGCACGGGCATTGCTATACCGGCGCCCTGGAACTGGCCCTGGCCGGCGATCTGCTGGTTGCCACCGAGAGTGCCAAATTCGGCGACACCCACGCCAAATTCGCCGTCCTGCCGATCTGGGGCCTCAGCCAGCGCCTGCCCCGCCGCGTCGGCCTGCCCAAGGCGCGCGAGATGATGTTCACCTGCCGCACCTATTCCGCCCAGGAAGCGCATGCGATGGGGCTGGCGAATTTCGTCGTCCCCGATGCGGCGCTGGATGCCGAACTCGACAGCCTGGCGCGCGATATTCTGGCGCAAAGCTGGTTCAGCCACCGCGCCAATAAGCGCCTGCTGCGCGACACGGATGGTCTGGGATTGTCAGCCGGCCTCGCGCATGAGTCCTACGCGACCGAAGGTGTCGGGCCGGATATGCATGAGCGCATTTCAGCGTTCACCACCCGGCGAAAATAGTGCCCTGAAATATGGGAAGCAACGATCCACCGCGCCGCGCGCTTCGTATAGACAACGTAGCGACACGGTGACCCATGCTCGACAAATTCTTCTACTACGCGCTGACCTTCGCCGAGGCGGGCCTCTCCGTTTTCGGCATCCGCGACACCTATGAGCAGCCCGCCTATACGGTGCGCCAGGAGATCTCGGAGCGCGTGCAAATCCGCGACTACGCCCCGCGCGTCGCCGTCGAAACCAGTGTCGAGGGGGCCGACAGCAAGGCCGCCAGCAGCGAGGCATTTGGCCGGCTGTTTGCCTATATCACCGGCGCCAATACCGGCGGCACGATGGTCTCCATGACGGCGCCGGTGGAAATGCGCGGCGGCGAAGGCAAGATGATTGCCATGACCGCGCCGGTGCAGACGGACGCCACCGGCAAGGCCACCACGATGCGGTTTTTCCTGCCCCGCGATCTGGCGGCCAATCCGCCGCAACCGAGCGACGCGCGTGTGCGGATCGTCATCCTGCCGGCGGCCACGATTGCGACGCTGCGATTCTCCGGCACGCTCGATGAGACGACGCGCGCGAGCCGGACCAGCGAATTGCTTGCCGCGCTCTCCGCGACGCCCTGGAAGCCGGAAGGCGCGGCCTTCACGCTGGGCTATGATCCGCCTTTTG
>CANJOG010000052.1 GCA_947475475.1 Acetobacteraceae bacterium | reverse complement strand
GCTGCGGGCGCGCATCGAACAGGCCATCGGCAAGCTCAAGCGGTTCAAACGCGTCGCCATGCGGTGCGAAAAAACCGACATCAGCTACTCAGCCATCATCAGTTTCGCGTGCGCGCTGATGCTGGTTAAATCTGTCCACACAGCCTAGTATCGGCTGCGAGACCTGCTTTCAGTTCAAGAACCGCCAACGGGAGTGAATCATGCGTGTAAAGACAGGCGCATTGCGCGCCAGGCTGCCTGCCTTCGCGGCCGCCGCCATCATTTCTGCCGCCGCCCTCGTCACGGGCCGCGCCCAGGCGCAGACCATGATGCGCATCGCCGACTACGTGCCGGCCACCCATTGGCTCACCGTGCAGGGCATGGTCCCCTTCATGGAAGAAGTCACCAAGGAAACCAACGGCGCGCTCAAGTTCCAGCATTTCCCGGCCCAGCAGCTCGGCAAGGCGCCGGACATGCTGCGCCTTGCCCAGACCGGCGTCGCCCAGATCAGCCAGACCGGCATCTCCTTCGCTGGCGACGCGATCGAACTTTCTGACGTCACTCAGCTCGCCGGACTCTGGGACAAGGCCTGTGACGGGCTTGCCGCCTACACCAAGCTGGTCGATGCCAAAGGCCCGCTGGTCCAGCAGGATTTTGACCGCAATGGCGTCCATCTCCTGTGGATGAACGTGCTGCCACCCTTCCAGGTCTGGACCCGCGACAAGCCGATCACCAGCCTGGCCGATATGAAGGGCCTCAAGGCGCTCTCGCCCACCCGCGCCGGCGAATTGCTGCTCGCCAAGATGGGTGCGACGCCGATGAAGCTCAGCAGCGGCCCGCAGGCCTATGAATCCATCCAGCGCGGCGTGGCTGATGCGGTGGTGTTCCAGGCCGAAAGCATCTTCGCCTATGACATGACGAAGCTGACCAAGCATTTCGTGCGCAATTCCAACTTCGGCGGCCAGCTCGTCGCCGTCGTGATGAATAACGGCGTCTGGAATGGCCTCGATCAGAAGACCAAGGACATCGTCACCGCCGCTGCCAAGCACCGCCAGGAGCATATGTGCGCCTATCTCGATGACGGCCTGCCGAAAGCCCATGTCCGCCTGGTCGAGAACGGCGAGACCGCGGCCGAGTTCAATGCCGCCGATCTGAAGACCATCGCCCAGATGAGCAACGACCTGGCCGAAGAATGGGCCAAGTCCCTCGACGCCAAGGGCAAGCCCGGCACCCAGGTTCTCAACGACTTCAAGGCCGCGCTGAAGAAGTAAACCCCGGACTTTGATGACGTGATACGATCCGGCCGGCAGGGACCCTCTCTGCCGGCCGGCATCGTTTTGGCTCCCCGTCAGGCACTGATCAGAATTGCGCTCCGCATGGCTTGATCCGCACCGTCCAACTCCCCTTTTGCAACAATGTAACATTCGCCTGGTGCATCAGACGCGACGTGCAACCATGCCTTCCGGAGTTCCGTTGAACCGCCATGGCAGAAACCGACCCCTACAAGATCCTCGGCGTCGCCAAGGATGTGAGCGAGAAAGATCTCCGCTCCGCCTATCGTAAGCTCGCCAAAAAGTTCCACCCGGACCTCAATCCCGGCGACAAGGCGGCCGAAGAGCGGTTCAAGGGGATTTCCGTCGCCTATGACCTGCTCTCGGACGCCGAGAAGCGCACCCGCTTCGACCGTGGCGAGATCGACGCCGCCGGCCAGGAAAAGCCCGACCGCCAATACTGGCGCCAGCAAGCCGAAGCAGGGCAGGGCGCCCGCTACCGCAGCGGATCAAACCCTTTCGCCGAGGAGGATTTCGGCGACATCTTCGCCGAATTCGCCCGTGGGCAGCAGGGTGGCGCACGGGGCCGGCCCAATCAGCGCCGGCGCGGCCGCGACGAGTCCTATTCCCTCCAGGTCTCGTTCCTCGATGCCGTGCGTGGCGCCACCAACCGCCTGACACTGCCCGATGGCCGCACGCTGGATGTCCGCATCCCAACCGCCACCACCGAGGGCCAGGTGCTCCGCCTCAAGGGCCAGGGCGGCGCCGGCATCAATGGCGGCGACCGCGGTGACGCGCTGATCGAAATCCATGTCCAGCCGCACACACACATCACGCGGGACGGCAACGATCTCTCGCTCGACCTGCCGGTAACGCTTTCCGAGGCCGTGCTTGGCGGCAAAGTCACCGTGCCGACCCCGGGCGGCCCGGTCGCGATGAATATCCCCGCCGGCTCCGATACCGGACGGCGCATGCGCCTGCGCGGCAAGGGCGTTCCCGCTCATGGCAGCCAGGAAGCCGGCGATCTCTATGTCACGCTGAAAATCGTGCTCGGAGAGATCGACGACAAGCTCGCCGAGTTCCTCCGCGCCAACCCGCCCACCACCCAGGTGGACCCGCGCGCGGCCCTGCTGGCGGAGACATGAGCATGTCCCTCACCCTCGCCATCGTCTGCCGCCGCCTGGGCGGAATTTCCGAACAGGATGTGCTGCGCTGGGTCGCCGCTGACCTCGTGCGCAGCGACCGGCACGGCACCGAGATGCTGTTCCAGGAAGTGGACCTCTCCCGCCTGCGCCTGATCCGTGAATTGCGCGACGACCTGCAGATCGAGGAAGAGACCCTGCCCGTCGTGCTGTCCCTACTCGACCAGCTGCACGGCACGCGGCGTGACCTGACCCGTGTTCTCGCCGCCATGCAACGCGTGGTGCCAAGCGATCAGCGCGACGCCGTACTGCGCGACCTTGGCATCGCCTCCGACCCCAACTAGCAAAGCTCCAACAGGCTCGCCAGCAGCGCCTGATCGTGGATCACCCGCGGCACCTTGTTCTGCCCGCCCAGTCTGCCCCGGCTTTCCATCCAACGCGTGAAGGTTCCTGAGCCCACCAGGATCACGCGCGGCGGCAACATGCCAAACGCGCCGCTGCGATGCGCCGCATAATCCGCATTCAGCCGCGCCAGCGCCCCATCCAACACCGCGGTCGCACGCTCCGCATCGAGCTTGTCACCACTGGCCTCAATGACAAACACATGCCCCGTCCGCGCCTCGCCCGGGTGCGGCGGCACCGCGCCGGCGGCATATTCCACCAGCGATCCACCGCATGATGTCACCGCCTCCAGAACCGCCGCGTCCAGCTCCGCCCCGATCAGATGCTCACCCGCCACCGAGAGCATGTAGGAGGTCCGCCCGGTTACCAGCAGTCGCGGCGGATCAAGGCTGACGAGCCGCACCGTATCGCCGAGCAAATAGGACCACAGACCGGCATTGCTGCTGATCGCCACCGCGTACTCAACGCCTGCCTGCGCCGTGCCGATCCAGTGCCGCGTCGGATTGGGCGCGCCAAGCTCCTCAACCGGGATGAATTCATAAAACAGCCCGCCATCGAGGATCATCCGCATCCCCTCGCCAGGCCCACGATCGGCAATGGCGATGAATCCCTCGCTCGCCGGATAAACCTCGCGCAGTTCCGCCCGGCTTCCCTCCAGCCATTCCGCGAAGCGGGCGCGATAAGGGGCGAAGCTCACCCCGCCATGGATGATCAGTTCCAGATCCGGCCAATACGCCGACAGCCGTCTCGGCCGCTCCGGATGCAGCAGCGCCAGATGTTCGAAAAACAGAAGCAGCCAGCTTGGTGTTCCCGAAATCGACCTTATGTTGCGCTGCGCTGACAAAGGCGCGAGCGTGGCGATCTTCTCACGCCAGTCCTCGATCAACGCCACGTCGCGCGGCGGGAAGAAATAGCCCCGCGCACATCGCGGCACACGCGCGGCTGCAATACCCGACAGATCGCCGGCCAGTACGCCCTTGCCCAACCGGCTCAGCGCCGTGCTTCCACCAAGAAAGAAACTCGCGCCGCCCATGACGCGACTTTTCCCGCGCCGGTGTGCGTGAAAAGCCAGAACATCAATCGCCGCCCAGCGATTGGCTCGCTCCATCGCCGGCGATACCGGAATGTATTTTGTCGCCCCGCCCGTCGTGCCCGAACTCAGCGCAAAGAACCGGATCAGTCCCGGCCAGGTAGCGTCACGCAGCACCGGAAAGCGAGGCTTCCACCAGTCCCGCCAGAAATCCTCGTAGCCCCGCAGTGGAACCTTGTCCTGATACTCGATGACATTCCGGATCGCACCGAAATCATGCGCCAGCCCGAATGCGGTCCGCCTCGCCCTGCGGACTAGCCGCCGCAACACGCGCTCCTGCGCCACCGCCGGATTCTGCCGCACTAGCTGCCGCATCCGCAAAGCAGCATAGCCGCGCAGCAGGAAAGTGACGTCGATCACAACGTCACGCCAGACTCATCCCGCGCGCAGTACCAGCCGCGCCCGGCCGGCCAGCTCTGCGTCCGAGAGATTATAGAGCGCATCGAGAAACTCCATTTGCATCGACCCTGGCCCACGCGCCCGCGCCGCCGCGATCTCGCCAGCAATCCCGGCAATCGTCAGCCCATGCACCAGCGCCGTGCGCCCATCGCGGCCAACACCGAGGCAAGCACCGACAATCGCGGTCGCCGTGCAGCCCATACCGGTCACCCGCGTCATCATCTCGTGGCCGTTATGGATCTCCACCAGGCACTCAGCATCGGCCACATAATCCACCACACCCGTTACCGCGACCGCGCCTCCCGTCCGCCGCGCGAGGCGGCGCGCCGCGGAAATCGCGGCATCCGATTGCGCCGTGCTCTCCACGCCCTTGCCCGAGCCGGCCTCACCGGCCAGCGCCATCACCTCCGAGGCATTGCCGCGAATGGCGGTCGGTCGGAAATCCAGAAGATCAAGCGCCAGCCGTGTACGATAGGCAATCGCGCCGACTGCCACTGGGTCCATGACCCAGGGCCGCCCGGCATCCACCGCACTCGCCACCGCCAGCCGGATCGCCGCCGCGCGCGGGGAGGACATGGTGCCGAGATTGATCACCACCGCCTCGCTGATCCGGGCGAAATCGGCGACCTCATCGCTGCCCTCCACCATGGCGGGAGCAGCGCCCAACGCCAGCAGCGCATTGGCGGTCGAATTGGTCACCACCAGATTGGTGATGTTGTGGATCAGCGGCCGGCGCGCGCGAATCTCCGCCAATGTCGCGGCTACCGCCCATGCATCCACCAGCCCATCCATAACCGTCATGCCGCCGCCCTCATGCGTGTCCAGCCAAAATCCTTCCCGCTATATGGGCAGGCACCCGACACTCATGCAATTCTCCTCCCATGTCCGAGCATGTACAAACCCGACCCAGCCTAAATCTGCTGACCGATATTCCCGGCCTGCGCGTCGGCCATTGTACCGACCTTGCCCTGGCCTCAGGCGTCACCTGCGTCATCTTCGACCAGCCCGCCACGGCGTCGATCTCCATCCTCGGCGGCGGACCGGGCGGGCGCGATACCGCCCTGCTGGAGCCGGGCATGTCGGTCGAGCAGATCGACGCGCTCGTGCTCTCCGGCGGCTCGGCTTTCGGCCTCGATGCAGCCGGCGGCGTGCAGTCCTGGCTGCGCGATCAGGGTCGCGGCTTTTCCGTCGGGGGCATGCGCGTCCCGCTTGCCCCACAGGCAATTCTCTTCGACCTGCTCAATGGCGGTGACAAGAACTGGGGCAGAATGCCGCCCTATTGGGAATTCGGCCGCCGCGCCGCCGAGTCCGCTGCGGCTGGTGAGTTTGATCTCGGCAGCATCGGCGCCGGCACGGGGGCGACCACCGCTACCGTCAAAGGCGGGCTCGGATCGGCTTCAATGCGGACCGGAACAGGGCACTGGATTGCAGCACTTGTCGCCGTCAACGCTCTTGGCTCGCCACTGATCGGCGACGGGCCGCATTTCTGGGCGGCACCTTTCGAGACCAATGGCGAATTCGGCCGCCTCGGCTGGCCAAGCACAATGCCAGACGCTGCCCAGCGCCCGATGCTCAAAGGCCTGTCGCAACCCGCCACCACCATCGGCATGGTCGTCACCGATGCCGTGCTGAGCAAGGCACAGTGCAAACGCCTCGCCATCATGGCGCAGGACGGTCTGGCTCGCGCCATCCTGCCGGCCCATGCCGCCCTCGACGGTGATACAATCTTCGCCGTCGCGACTGCCGCACGCCCGCTCAAAGACCCGTTGCTGGACCTCACAATTCTCGGACACGCGGCGACAATGACCATGGCCCGCGCCATAGCGCGTGGCATCTATGAAGCGACAAGCCTGCCCCAGAGCAATGCCCAGCCGGCATGGCGCGATCGCTTCAAGTCCGCCCAGAACTAGATATTCTGCGGCACCACTTCGACCGACATCGACTTCACCAGCGCCAGCACGCTTTCGCCCGGGGCCAACCCCAATCGCTGCACGGCATCTGGCGTTACCCGCGCCAGCAGCCCTGGTGCATCGTCGCCGGCGCTCTCACCCAACCCCATCGCGACAAGGGCGGCGTGATGGAGATGGTCGATATGAACATCGCGTACGCTACAGGGAAGAATATTATGCAGGCTGATTCCCTCCGGCACGATGCGGGCCAGAATCACCTCACGTGCAGGTATCCGCAATCGCACGCGTGATCCGACCGAAACGCCCAAAAGCGGGACCAGGATTTCATATCCTCCAGCGGCCAGCCTCGACAAACGCCGCGCCGGATCATGTCCAGCGACAACACAACTCATCAGCCCGGCAGCATCGTCACGCAAAGCTAGCGGCAAATCGGCCCGGCCCGACAAGCTCTCCAGATCGCCAGCCTCGGTCACACGCCCCGCCTCGATCAGCACCAGCGTATCGGCAAGATGAATAATCTCGTCCAGTGCATGCGACACATACAGAACGGGCAGCCTGGTCTCCTGTTTGAGCCTGTGGAGATAAGGCAAAATTTCCTGCTTGCGGGCCGAATCCAGACTGGCCAAAGGCTCGTCCATAACGAGCAACGCAGGTTGCGACATCAGCGCCCGTCCGATCGCCACGCGCTGGCGCTCGCCGCCCGAGAGCGTATGCGGCCGCCGGTCCAGCAACCCGGCAATGCCCAGGAGGGCCAGCACATCGTCAAACCGGATCGGCCCCACCGGCGCCCGCCTGGCGCCAAAGCGCAAATTATCCGCGACACTCATATGCGGGAACAGGCGCGCATCCTGGAACACCACACCGATGCGGCGCTGCTCCGGCGGAATCCAGATGCCCCGCGCACTATCCTGCAAAACAGTATCACCCAGCCGTACGAGTCCAGTTTCTGCGCGCAGCAAGCCAGCAACCATTTTCGCAACACTGGATTTGCCGGCACCGGATGGGCCAAACAACGCGGTCACCCCACTCGTGGAGTCAAACGCCACATCAAGCTGAAAGTCCGCCAGCCGATGACGCAGTGCGACCGCTAGGCTCATCGCCGGAGTACGTCCAGTCCACGCAAGAATTTCAACAGCGGTAACAACGGCAGACCCAGAATTGTGCTGTGATCGCCATCAATGCGCTCAAACAGTTGCACGCCCGGACCTTCCAGCCGATAGGCTCCGACACTCCCAAGCACACGCTCACCTTCGGCGTCGAGATAAGCGTCGAGAAACGCCTCGCTGAAATCGCGCATCTGCAAACGCGCTGTCGCCAGATGCTGCCAGAGTCTTTCGCCATCGCGCCAGCAACAGACAGCGCTGTGGAGAAAATGTGTCTGCCCGCGCAATTCGAGCAACTGTGCCCGGGCGGCGGCCCGATCCACCGGTTTGTCGAACCAAACACCCTCGCATTCCAGCATCTGATCGGCGGCAATTACCACTGCACCAGCAGCAACGCACCGCCGTGCTTTCAGATCAGCCAGCAACAGCGCCGTATCGCGTGCATCGGCCTCTTCGATCCGCGCCGCCTGCTTGACGCTGCCTTCATCGAGATCAACCGGCCTGGCCTCAACAACAATCCCGGCATCGCGCAGCAGGGCCAGCCGTGTCGCCGAACCGCTTGCCAGAACCAGTCTTGGCCGCTCCACCTGCATCATCTGCAATCAGGACGCCGCAATCGCGGCATCGCGCCGCCGCTTATGCCAGGCTTCCATCAGTTGCAGAACGGTTGCGGCCGTCTCCTCGATGGAGCGCCGTGTCACATCCACGACCGGCCATCCGCGCCGATTACAGATCCGCCGCGCCCAAAGTAATTCCTCGCGTACCGTCTCGCCATCGACATAGGCGCTGCTTTGCTGATGCGCGCCACCGGTTTGCAAGCCGGCGCCAATCATGCGCAGGCGATGCCGGCGGATTTCGATCAGCGAATCCACATCCAGCGTCAGTCCGATCACTGGGCATTGCGGTGCTTCCAGCCCGGGCGGGTCCGGCGTGTTCGGCACCAGCGGCACATTGGCGGCCTTGATGCCGCGATTAGCCAGATAGAACGAGGTCGGTGTTTTGGAGCTGCGTGAAACCCCCACCAGCACCACATCGGCCTCTTCAATTCCGGCAGCCAATTGCCCATCATCATGGGCCAGCACGAAATGCATCGCATCGATGCGGCGGAAATAATCGGCATCCAGCACATATTGCCGCCCCGGCCGAGCCGCTGCCGCCTCGCCAATCGTCTCCTGCAGCAGGTTCATCACCGGATCGAGCACATTTACCACCGAAACACCCAGCCGCCCGCAGGTCGTCTCCAGATCGCTGCGCAACGCCTTGTCCACCAACGTGGACAGCACCGGACCTGGCTCGGCCTCGACACCCTCAAGAACCTTGTGCAGCTGAAACCGCGTCCGGATCAGGCTCCAGCGGTGATAGACCACCGTGACGTCCTCGAATTGCGACACGGTTGCCCGTGCAATCGAGTTCAGCGTCTCACCAGTGGCGTCGGAGACAAGATGCAGATTGATGCGATGGGTCACCATGGATGCAAGGATAGCGGGGATAACTGCCCTTGGCACGCCCTTCAGCGCTGCCGCCGTCTAATCATGGGGACAAATCCGCACATTTTCAGACATGGGGGTCAATCCAGCCCAGGGCGCGGCGCGTATGTGGAGAGGCCAATCAAAATTTATAGACTCAACGCCTTGCCGATCCGGCCTGTTGTGGACAACTGCCGGCAAACCTTCCCGAACCAGGGGTACCCCTTTATCCACAGGCCCCTATTACCGCTCCAAGGTTCTTTTTATCTTCTTCTTTGATAAAGGGAGGGCGCACGAAGGGTGACGACACGCATGACCGGCAAGAAACTGATCCGCGCTTTGCAGGGCGAAGCCGTCTGGCCGC
>CANJOG010000051.1 GCA_947475475.1 Acetobacteraceae bacterium | reverse complement strand
GGACGCGATGGCTGAAGCGCTGCGCAAGACGCGCTTTACCCCTTCATTGCTCGAAGAACTCGCAGCCGAATCGCGCCGCCTGGCGGCAGACTATCTCGCGGCATCGCGTCCCGATTTTGCCGCATTGATTGCTGACATCGCGGGACAGTCTGTCGCCGCGTGAGCGTTCAATTCCGCCAGTTGAGCGCGGTGTTCTTGTAATCCAGCCAATGCTCGCGCGCATAGGCGCCGTACCAGCGCGGCAGGATACGCACCGTCCCTGCGCGCGCGATCAACCCGTCGTCGTCCAGCATCCAGGCCAGCAGCGCCCGGGTGAAATGCTGCGGTGCCGTCAAAGCATCGACACGCGGCACGTCAGGTGATGCAAGCAGCCGCGCCACCACATGGGTTGCGAACGCGCCCAGCATCGGATGACGCGCCACCGCACAGAGCGGCGCGTTGTTGACGTAATAGGCGACCGCGCCGGCATCATACCCGGATGCCAGCGCCTCGTCCGGCGCGATTTCGCGCTCCTCGGCATGCAGCCAGGCCCGCGCGGCGATGGCCAGCTCCGCACCGCCAGCAAGATTGCCGAGCGGGGCAAGACATTCCTCATCCGCGTCGATATAGACGCCACCCACCGCATGCACATGCAGCAGGCGGAACAGATCGCAGCGCATCACCGGATGGGTGCAGCGATCGAAGGCCGCAACCGCCTCGGCCGCGCAGTGTTCGCTCAGGAAGGCCCGCGCGGAGCCGGCATCGAACAGACGCCAGTCCCAGCCCGGATGCGCTGACCGCCAACCCTCCATCAGAGCGGCAACGTCTGCGGACGGCCTGCCCTGATCCCAATACTGCATGATGATCTGAGGAACGTTTCCGACATCCGTGTCCATCGCCGCATCCCGGCGCTGCGCCGCATCGGTGAGCAACCGGCACAGCGCGGACCGCGCATGATAGTCATCCACCGCCGCCGCCCGTGCCGCCGGATCGCCCAGCACGCGCACGAGCCAGGCCGCCTCTTCCGGCGCCAGCGCGGCCATCGCCGCGCTCAATCCGCCCTTCGGCGTCAAATCCGCTGGATTTTCCGCCATGTTTGCGCCCTCACTCCGACGTGGCCGGTTCGGCGACGCCACTGACCAGCAGCGTGCGGATATGCTCCCATTCACGGCCGGAAAATTCCAGTACATAGGCGCCGCGCCAGTTGTACGGCGGTGCCGTCAGGTCCAGCGTGCGGAATTCGCCCGGCGCGATATCGTGATTCCGGCCGGTCGCCACCTTGGCAAACGAGTTGCTGACCAGGGCGTAGCGGAAACGTGGCAGCATCTCGCGGGCAAAGCGTGCAATTTCAGCATCCGGCAGATGTTGCAACACATCCTTGACCACCAGCAGATCAGCGGAGGGAATGCGATAATCGCCAGGCTGCACCTGCTCGAAAGCAACGCCCTCGCGCGCGTACAGACGCCGGTTCTGCGCGATCACCTCGCCCACCACATCGAGGCCGAGATAGGCGATGCCGGTGAGGTCAAGAAAGCGGCTGAACTGCCCGTCGCCGCAGCCGAAATCGACCACTGAGCGCACGGAGTTCATGCGCATGAACTTTTCCAGGAAAGCGCGGTAGTCGATCGAGAAATACGGGTCCGAGCCCGGCCCGGAGCCACCGCCCCAGGCCGCACTGCGATAGATCTCGGCGAATGTCTCCGCCACGCCTTGCTGCGGCACGCCTTTCTCCGGCACGCCTTTCCCAGCCACGTCACGCGCTGAATCGCTCATGCACCGGCCCTAGCCAATTGGTTGCAAAACCGCAAGCGCCCCGCTTGTCAGCGGCGATCTGGGCCAGCTTCCAGCAATGCCAGGTTCTGCCGCGCCAGATCGGCCGAGCGCCCATCGGGGGCCAGGTCGAGCGCCAGTTTCCAATCCGCCTGCGCGCCCGCCGAATTGCCCGAGAGCTGGCGCAGAATCCCGCGTTCCAGCAGCACATCGGCATTCTCCGGCTCCAGGGAGGCGGCACGCTCGATATCGGAGAGCGCGCGGGCCAGCGCCGACGGCGTCAGTCCGGCCTTGCCGCCTCCCTGGCGGAGCGCCCTGGCCCGCAGCATCAACGCGTCGGCCCGGCGTGGATCGGCTGCCAGGGCGCGGCCCAGCTCGGCGATCGCCTGTTCGCGCGCGCCCAACGCCAGCAGCGCCTCGGCATGTTCGACAATGAGCCCGGCATCCCCGGGCGAGAGCGCAGTCGCTGCCTCCGCGGCATCGCGGGCGCGGGACGGCTTGCCATCCATCAGCCAGATCTGTGCCGCCTGACCCAGCAGAATGGCGCGGGCCACAGGCGGGGCGGGAATGGTCCGGCCAAGATCGTAGAGCGCGCCAGCCCCCTCATCGGCCTGGCCAAGCCCGACCGTGGCGAGCGCCCGGCAATGCGCCGCCGTCCAGACCAGTTCCGGGCTGCGCTGGCGCGCCGTCTCGTCCAGCCGGGCAATCCAGGCATCGGCGAAATTCGCCGCACCGGCCGGGTCGGCCGCCAGCATGTCCAGACAACGCGCATAGTCGGCGCCGTCCGCGATGCGCGGCGGCACGGGGGGAATGGGGAAGGATTCCGGTGGGCCGGCGTTTTCAGGTTCGGCGGAGAGCAGCCAGAAAGTCATGGCAGCCAGCACCAGAACCAGTGCGGCGGCGCCCAACCCGGCAAGGCGCGTGTTCATACGAAACACTCTACAAGCACGACTGGCGCGGGGGCAATTGTTCGCCGCGCAACGCACCAGGAGGCCGGACCATGACCCCACATCTGCTGATCTTCGGCCTCGGCTATACCGGCCGCGCCGTGGCGCTGGCCGCGCAGCGGGCCGGCTTTGCCGTCACCGCCACCTTCCGCCGCCCCATCGCCGATGCGCCGGTCGGCGTCGCTCTGGTTCCGGCCGCGGCTGCCGGGGAGGAAATCGCGCGCGCTACCCATCTGCTGACCACCGCCGCCCCGGACGAGTCCGGCGATCCGGTGCTCGCCCAGTACCGTGGCGCCCTGGAAGCTGCCCGGCAGCTCGGCTGGATTGGCTATTTTTCTACCACCGGCGTCTACGGCGACCGCGACGGCGCCTGGGTGGACGAGACCACCGAACCCGCCCCCGGCTCCCCCCGCACCCGCCGCCGCGCCGAGGCCGAGCAAGCCTGGGCCGCCATCGCGACGGGTAAGCGGTTCGACATTTTCCGCATTGCAGGCATCTATGGCCCCGGCCGCTCGGCGTTCGACGATCTGCTGGCCGGCACCGCGCGGCGGACGGAAAAGCCCGGCCACGCTTTCGGCCGCATCCACCGCGACGACATCGCCGCTGCCGCGCTGGCCGCCATGCGGCAGGAACGGCCAGCGGGTGCGCGCGTGCTGAACCTCGCCGACGACGAACCCGCCGAGTCTGCCCGCGTGGTGGAGGAAGCCGCCCAGCTTCTCGGCATAACGCCGCCGCCGCTGGTCCGCTTCGCGGAGGCCGCCCGGAGCATGAGCCCGATGGCGCTCAGCTTTTGGGCGGAAAACCGCCGCGTCTCCTCTGCGGCCACCAAGGCGGCGCTCGGGATCGCATGGAAATATCCGACCTACCGCGACGGTTTGCGGGCGATCCTCACCGGAGAAAATTCTTAGCCCGTCTGTCGACGGCCGCATGAGTGGATGGCTGAAAGCGGAGAGACTTTCAGGTGCGAGAGCGCCCGTATGTTCGGCCTATCGGCGTGGGTTGAGCCATGGGTTGCTGCCCGCGACCCATGGTCTCAGCGCAGAACTGCCCCTGTCGCTTTCGTCACCGCGGCGACGATTTTCGCGGCCACAGCCTCGATCTCCGCATCGGTCAGCGATTTCTCGCGTGGCTGCAAGGTGACTTCAACGGCGAGTGACTTCTTGCCCGCCGGCAGCTTGTCGCCCTGGTAGATGTCGAACAGCACGGCGCCGGTGATGAGCGTGCGCTCCGCACCTTTGGCGGCGCGCAGCACGGCGTCAGCCGCGACGCTGTCATCGGCGAGGAAGGCGAAGTCGCGGCGGAGCGGCTGGAGCGGCGGCAGGTCCGGGGCGGTCTTCTTGCGGCGCTTGGGTTCGGCCACACGGTCGAGGAAGATCTCGAAGGCGCAGGCCGGGCCGGTAAGGTCGAGAGCGGCCAGCACGCGCGGATGCAACTCGCCAAACGTGGCGAGCACCGTCTTCGGCCCCTGGCGCAGCACGCCGGAGCGGCCGGGATGGTAGAAGCTGGGTGCGTCGGTCGTGACGGTGAGCGCGTCCAGCGGCACGCCGATGCCGGCCAGCACGGCCAGCACGTCGCGCTTGGCGTCCATCGCGTCCACACCGCGCGAGGGTTCCACCCAGTTGCGCGGCGTGGCGCCGGAGCGCACCCCGGCGGCGACCAGGAGATGGCCCTCCGGGTCGGTGGATTCGAAACCAGGGCCGATTTCGAACAGGGCGCAATCGGCCCAGCCGCGCGTGGCGTTACGCTGGGCGGCGAGCGCCAGGGTCGCGACGGGCGTGGGGCGCAGCTGGTCCAGATCGGCGGCGATCGGGTTAAGCAGGCGGAGCGATTCCGGCGCCGGGCCGAACAGGGCGGCCTGGCCGCTTTCCATGAAGCTAAAGGTCACGCATTCCATCATGCCGCCAGCCGCCAGCGTGCGGCGGGCCAGCGCCGTGCGGGCCTGGCGCGGCGTCAGCGTGGTCTGTGGCAGTGGCGTCGCGACGGGGAGCGAGACGGGTGGGATAGCGTCCAGGCCGCGCAGGCGTAGCACTTCCTCGACGAGATCGGCTTCCGGCTCCACTTCGGCGCAGCTTGCCGCCAGCGCGGCGGCGCGGGCCGGATCGAGGCCGGGGAACTGGTCCAGCGCGCCCTTGGCGGCGACGTCATTGCGCCAGGACGGGACAGCGACGGTCACCTGCGCCCCGTCGCGCGCCTGGATGGCGAAGCCGAGGCGTTCCAGGCTGGCAGCCGCATCGGCCTGGGTGATGTCGGAGCCGCCGAGATCGGCGAGGCGGGAGAAACGCAACGTGGCGCTGCGCTGCCAGGCGGGTTCGGCGCCGGCGGCGGTGATGTCGCTCGCTTCGCCGCCGCAGAGCTCGATGATCATGCGCGTGGCGGCTTCGAGAGCGGCGGGCAGGAAGGCCTGGTCAATGCCGCGCTCGAAACGCTGGCGGGCATCGCTGATGATCTGGTGGCGGCGGCCAGTGAGTGCGATTGGCACCGGATCGAACAGGGCACATTCGACAAAGACGCTGGTGGTGGTCTCGTCGCTGCCCGTGGCTTCGCCGCCGATGACGCCGGCGAAGGACTGCACGCCATTGGCGTCCGCAATCACGCAATCGGCGGGGTCGGCTTCGTATTCGCGGCCGTTCAGGGCGACGAACTTCTCGCCGACGTGGCCCGGCCTCATCGTCAGCACGCCACCCGCGACCTTGTTGGCGTCAAACACATGCAGGGGACGGCCAAGATCGATGGTGAAGAAGTTGGTGACGTCGACCAGCGCGTTGATCGGGCGCAGGCCGATGGAGGTGAGCCGGTCTTGCAGCCATTGCGGGCTGGGGCCGTTCTTCACATTGCGGATGGTGCGGCCAAGAACCCAGGGGCAGGCTTGCGTGTTCTCGATCGCCCAGGTGATGGGGGAGGGGAAAGACCCCGCGATGGCGGGCGCGGACCAGGGCTTCAGCGTGCCCACCCCGGCGGCGGCGAGATCGCGCGCCACACCGCGCACGGAGAGCGCATCGCCACGGTTCGGCGTGACGGAGATGTCGATGATCGGATCGTTCATCCCGGCATAGTCGGGATAAGTCACGCCGACCGGCGCATCCTCGGGAAGATCCATGATGCCGGCGTGATCTTCGCCAAGCCCGAGTTCACGCGCCGAGCAGAGCATGCCGTTGGATTGCACGCCGCGAATTTCGCCGACCTTGATGGTGATGCCGCTGCCGGGAATGAAGGTGCCAGGTGCTGCAAAAACCGTCTTCATGCCTGAGCGCGCATTCGGTGCACCGCAGACGACAGAGACGATGCCATTGCCGGTATCGACCTGGCAGACGCGCAATTTGTCGGCGTTCGGGTGCTGCACCGCTTCGATGACATGGGCGATGCGGAAGCCGGCGAGTGCGGCGCCACGATCGATAACTTCTTCGAGCTCAAGCCCGATATTGGTCAGCGTATCGGTAATGGTGGTGAGCGAGGCATCGGTGTCCAGATGCGCGCGCAGCCAGGAGAGGGAGAATTTCATCGGGCCACTCCCTCATGCAGCATGGTGGGTGCGAGCGGGTTGAATCCGTAATGGCGCAGCCAGCGCATGTCGCTTTCGTAAAATGGGCGAAGGTCCGGCATGCCGTGCTTGAGCATGGTGACGCGCTCGACGCCCATGCCGAAGGCAAAGCCCTGCCACTCGCGCGGATCGATGCCGCAATTGGCGAGCACTTTCGGATGCACCATGCCGGAGCCGAGAATTTCCAGCCAGTCGCCGCCGGCGCCAAGCTCGCCGGTCTTGCGGTTCCAGCCGATATCGACCTCCATCGAGGGCTCGGTGAAGGGGAAATAGGAGGAGCGGAAGCGCACTGGCAGATTGGAAATCCCGAAGAAGGCGCGCAGGAAGTCGATCAGGCAACCCTTCAGGTGGCCCAGCGTGATGCCGCGATCGATCACCAGGCCTTCGCATTGATGGAACATCGGCGAATGGGTGGCGTCATGATCGGCGCGATAGGTGCGGCCGGGCGAGATGATGCGGATCGGCGGCTCGCGCGAGGTCATGGTGATGATCTGCACGTCGGATGTTTGCGTGCGCAGCAGCAGCGGACGGCCATCGCGTGTGCCGGGCATGTAGAATGTGTCGTGATCGGCGCGGGCGGGATGGTGCGAGGGGATGTTGAGTGCGGAGAAATTGAACCAGTCCGTCTCGACATCCAGGCCTTCGCCGACCTCGAAGCCCATGGCGCCGAAGATGGCGGCCATTTCTTCCATAGTGCGGCTGATCGGGTGGATGGAGCCGAGTGCTGTGGGGCGCGGGGGGGCGCTGACATCCATGCGCTCGGAGGCGAGGCGGGCGTCCAGTGCGGCGGCTTCGAGGCTGGAGCGGCGGGCATCGAGGGCGGCCGAGACCGCGTCCTTCACCTGGTTGACGGCGGCACCGCGCTCACGGCGCTGCTCAGGGGCAACCTTGCCGAGTTCCTTGAGCAGCTGCGTCAGGCTGCCGCTCTTGCCGACTGCGCCAACGCGCACCGCATCCCATTCGGCCAGGGTGGAGGCCGCATCGATCGCTGCCAGCGTGCGGCCGCGCAGCTCGTCCAGATCGTCGCTCATGTTCGCTATCCGCAAATAGATAAGGGGCTGCCCATAGGCAGCCCCTTGATCGGTTGCATCGGTTCGGAAGTCTGAACCGAAGTCGCCTTACAGGGCGGCCTGCACCTTCTTGACGATTTCGGCGAAGGATGCCGGATCGTCATAGGCAATGGCAGCGAGAACCTTGCGGTCCATCTCGATGCCAACCTTGTTCAGCCCGAAGATAAAGCGGGAATAGGTCAGACCGTGCTCGCGGACGGCAGCGTTGATACGCTGGATCCACAGGCCGCGGAAATCGCGCTTCTTCTGCCGGCGATCGCGATACGCGTACTGGAGGGACTTCTCCAGGCGCTCCAGCGCGATGCGGTAGTTGGTGGAGGAGCGGCCGACGAAACCCTTCGACTGCTCAAGAACTTTTTTGTGCCGGGCGTGTGTCGTTACGCCGCGCTTGACGCGTGCCATCTACCTGCTCTCCTCAACCCAGACCGTACGGCGCCCACTGCTTGACGGTCAGCCCGTCAGCATGGGTCAGCGTCTGGCTGCCGCGGTTGGTGCGCTTGGCCTTCTGGCTGCGCGCATACAGGTTGTGGCGCTTCTTGCCGGGACCGGCCAGCACCTTACCCGTCGCCGTGATCTTGAATCGCTTCTTGACCGACGACTTCGTCTTCAACTTGGGCATTTGGTTCTCCTTCTAGCTCCAGCACTTGCCACCCAAAGGCGGGCGGTAAGCGGTCGCGGCCGGGCATGCCCATTCCAGGCCCGGGCGCGCGAACAAGGCGCGGCGTATAGCCGAACCCTCCCCCAGGTGCAAGCTGCGAGGCCTGTGTAAGGGGAGGGCCAGTCCCTCGCCCGCGTGGTGCGCGGGGCGGCAATCCGTGCCGCCCGGCAAGAAGTGCCGCCTCGTTAATCTATCGGAAACCCTGCCTGAGTCACTGTGCCTCCCATGGGTGGCAGGAGGCCGCCGCCTTGGTTCGCGACGGCACAGGGATTTCCATGGCTGAGGAACGGACGGGCACACCAGGTGCCTTACTCGATGGGCTGAAGGGTCTCGGCCCGGCGCGACTGGCCGCGATGGCCGCGGTGGCGGTGGCGACGCTGGGAATTTTCGCCTTCCTCGCCATGCGCGGCGGCGGGGCGCCGATGAGCCTGCTCTATGCCGATCTCGACCTGCGCGAGGCCGGCCAGATTGTCGAGGCGCTGGACCGCGCCAAGATCCCCCATGGCGAGGAGGCGCAGGGCAGCCGGATCATGGTGCCTGGCGACCAGGTCGCCCGCGCCCGCCTGCTGCTGGCCCGTGACGGCCTGCCGAGCGGCGGCGGTGTTGGCTATGAGATTTTCGATCGCGGCGACAGCCTGACCGCGACCCAGTTCCAGCAGAGCATCGCCCAGGCTCGTGCACTGGAGGGCGAGCTCTCCCGCTCCATCCGTACACTGCAAGGTGTGCGCGCCGCACGGGTGCATCTTGTGCTGCCCAAGCGTGAGCCCTTTGCCCGTGAGCGCCAGGAGGCGCAGGCCAGCGTCGTGCTGACCATGGCCGGCGCCGGGCGGCTGGATCGCGAGGGCGTGCAGGCGATCATGAACCTGGTCGCCGCCGCCGTGCCAGGGCTGCGGCCGCAGAACATCGCCGTGATCGATAATCGCGGCAATCTGCTGGCCCGCGCCGGCGAGGCGGTTGGGGCCGCCGCGGCGGCGCAGAGTGCGGAGGAGTTGCGCCGCACCGGCGAACTGCGCGTGGCCCGCGCGGTCGAGGAGATGCTGGAACGCAGCCTCGGCCCGGGTCGTGTGCGCGCCCAGGCATCCATTGAGATGGATTTCGATCAGCTTCGCGAGACCCAGGAGAAATACGATCCCGAGGGCCAAGTGCTGCGCAGCCAGCAGAGCGTCTCGGACAATACCAAGCGCACGGAACAGAACTCTTCCGTCACCGTGCAGAACAACCTGCCAAATGCCGATGCCGGCG
>CANJOG010000050.1 GCA_947475475.1 Acetobacteraceae bacterium | reverse complement strand
AGAATCTCGGCGTTTCTCTTGCGCAACGCCCGGTCTTTTCCAAGCGCATCTTCATTTACATGAACCACACGCTTTCCGCCGATCTCGAGGACTCGCTGCGAATCTCCGCCTCAGTCGCCGGCCTCGTGGTGACGATCCGTGCCGAACAATACAAAGCCCAGCGCGAGTTGATGGAAAGCGGCGGCGCCGTCCGGCACTAAGTCCGACGATTCGGCCCGGTTTGCAGGGTGGGCCAAGGCCCACCCCACGCACAGCGCCCTTATTCGCCCCTGACGAAGACTACGGCTTTTCGATCTCGGCCGCGATGCGCGAATCGAACACCTGCGCGAATGTCAGCTTGGCCGGATTTTCCGCCATCGCATTGTTGATGGCGAGCAGGGAAACCAGTTGCTCGTCTTTTGGCACGATACTGGCCTTGAGCGCCGGCACAGTCACACTATGCCCATAATCGTAGGAGGCTTGTGGGGTATCCGGAAAGAACTGCTTCTTCACCTCGGCGAATTCCGCATCCGTCAAGCCGCGGCGAATAGCTGCCTTGGCCTGTGAGAAAACAGTCAGCACGCGCCGCACCGCTTCCGGATTCTTCTGCAAATACTCGTCCGACACCGCGATGATATAGGTCGGGAAGGCGCGCAGCAGCGGATCGCTTTCCTCGAAGGCGAGATAGCGCATCGCCAAACCTTCGGTCTCGGCCCGGCCACTGGTGGTCGAGGCGGTGCCGACGACGCCATCGACAACGCCCTGCCGCAGGGCGGCCAGGAGCGCGGTCATATCCGCCATTGGCTGGATCGTCAGCTCCTTTGGATCGATGCCATATTTCTTCATCGAATAACGAAACGACAGATCGGTGAGCGAACCGACGGTCGGCGCGCCGAGCCGCAGGCCACGCAGGGCGCGCACACGCTCCTCCACGGACGAATTTTGCGTAACACCCTGCTTTGCCAGTTTCTCCAGCGCCACCTTGGTGAGCGAGACTTTGAGGTCCAGGCCGCTCAGAATCGTCGCGACCACCTTCATCGGCCGCCCCTGCTGCACCACCGGCACGATGGCGCTGCCGCCGGTATAGGCGAAATCGGCCTGGCCCTGCACCGCAACTGCCATTACGCTATTGGCATTGAAGATCGGCGGCAGGAATTGGACATTCAGCCCGTTCTTTTCAAACAAGCCAACGGTGCGCGCATAGGTTTCAGGCAGGGTCGAGGCATTGGCGCCAATACCCTGCATCCGCACCGTGATCGGGCCGGATTGCGCCATGGCCTTTCCACCCACCGCAACACCAGCGAAAGGCGCGGCAAGGCCAAGCGCCAGAACAGAACGCCTTTGAATCTTCATTGTCTTTTGTCTCCCCAATCACCGCTCGCGCGGCGTATTTGCTTTCTCAGCCCGTCACACGCCGCCGCAGCAACCGCCCCGGAAGGTCTCCGGTATGCTCGCCATTCTCCATCAAAATCGTGCCATTGACGATGGTCGCATCGATACCCTCGGCGCGCTGGATCAACCGTTTCACCCCGCCCGGCAGATCGTGACGCACTTCCGGCAGGCTCGGCGCAATACGTGCCGCGTCGAACACATTCAGATCCGCCTTCATGCCTTCGCGCAGCAGACCACGATCGGACAATCCCCAGGCCCGCGCGGGCGCCAGCGTGATCATGCGCATTGCCTGTTCAAGCCCGATCGCCCTTTTTTGCCGCACCCAGTAGGCAAGCAGATGCGTCTGGATCGAGCAGTCGGAAATCTGGCTGACATGCGCGCCGGTATCGGAAAATGTCAGGATGGTGCGCGGATGCAGGATGGTCTCCAGCAGATGCGCCTCGACCTGCGGGGCGAAAAACTGCTGGAATAGACACGCCATATCGCTTTCCAGCGCCAGATCGATCATCGCCCCAATCGGCGTGGTGCCGCGCGCGGCAGCAATCTCGCTCAGGCGGCGATGCGGCGGCAGCGGCTTGTCGAACAGGAAGATGCAGTCCCAGTCTGGCTTGCGCGCTTCAGTGCCGATGGCGCGGCCATAGGGGCCGTTATTGGCAACATCCTCAAGCTTGGCCCGGATTGCCGGATCGCGCAGTTGCGCCTGTTGCACATCGAGCGGCTGGGCCCGGAACTCGCGCCACACCGGCAGCTTGTCGAAAGGCAGGTTGGTGGCAAAGGACAGCAGCAGCGTGATATCGCGGCTATGCGTCAGGCCATAGATCGTGCCGCCCTCGGCCGCGGCATCATCGAGAAGCCTGAGATTGGCGCGCCAGACTTCCGGTTGCGGCACGGAGGCCGGCACGGTGCCGAAGGCCATGGTCAGGCCGGTATCCACCGCCAATTTCTTCAACCGGTTCATCGATTTCGTGCGAACCGCCTCATCGAGACTGCGGCTTTCCGCCTCCAGCGCGAACTGGAACACCCCACCGCCCATGCTGCCGGCGAGGAATTCGATCTCGCTCCAGGCGGCGAGCCGTGAGGCGACCGGACGATCATCGGAGGTCTCGTGTGCAGGGCTAAAAGATGTGGAAAACCCCACCGCGCCCGCCGCCATGCCGGCGCGCAACTGGCCCTGCATGAGCGCCAGGTCATCCGCATCGGCCTGCTCGCTAAAGGCGCGCTCGCCCATCGCCCAGGTACGCAGCGCCGAATGGCCGAGATGCACGGCGTGATTGAGACCCTTCGGTATCATCTCGATGGCATCAAGATATTCCGGAAATGTCTCCCAGTTCCAGGTGACGCCCAGCGCCATCGCCTGGGCGGAGATATCCTCCGCGCGTTCCAGATTGCGCAGCACCAGTTCGCGCGCCGAGGCACGCGACGGTGCGAGCGTAAATCCGCAATTGCCCATCACCACACTGGTGACACCCTGCCAGCATGACGAGGTGCCGAGCGCATCCCAGTTCATCTGCGCATCGACATGCGTATGCGCGTCGATGAAGCCGGGCGAGACGATCTTGCCATCCGCATCGATCTCACGTGCGCCCCGCGCCGCGATGCGGCCAATCTCGGCGATACGGTCGCCGACAATGCCGATATCGGCGCGATAGGATGGCAGGCCGGTGCCATCGACCACCGTGCCGCCGCGAATGACAAGATCATGAGCCATGAAGCGAACTTTCCACTGACGCCATCACCGGCATCTGTCTCGACGAGTCAGTCAGGCGCGCCGCTAGGCGGTGAAAGGCTCCGACATCACCGTCACCCGATGCATCACCCGGCGCTTGCCGTGATAGTCGTTCACCGCATAGTGCCAGGTCTGGTAGTTGTCCCACACCGCGACGGAGCCGGCTTTCCAGCGGAAACGGCAGGCAAATTCCGGGCGCTGCGAATGTTGGAACAGATGGTTCAGCAGCGGCCGGCTTTCCTCTTCCGTCCAGCCCTCAAAACTCATCGTCTTGTGCGGATTGACGAAGAGAATCTTCCGCCCTGTCTCCGGCACGCGGATCACCACCGGATGGTAGGATTCCGGCACCTCGCCATTATTGAAGGCACGCGACAGATAATTGTCCTTGCTCGCCGCCGCCTTGGCGATCACCGCCTTGTCGGAATGCAGCGCGCGCAGCCCTTCGAGCGTCTTTTTCAGACCTTCGGAGAGTTCGTCATAGGCATCACCCATGTGAACGAAGCAGGTATCGCCACCAGATTCCGGCACTTCACGCGCCACCAGCACGGTCGCGCGCACCGGATGCGGGCGCGAGCTTTGATCGGCATGCCAGCAATGCCCGGCATTGTCGCGCTCATGCGGCTCCTTGCGGAGTTCGACCAGCTTTTCGTGAGTCTCCATGCCGCGCAAGAAGACTTCCTTCGCCGGCGTGCCGAATTGCTCGGCAAACGCCATCTGCTGGTCTTCGGTTAGGTTCTGATCACGGAAAAAGATCACGCCATATTGCGTGAAGGCCGCGCGCACCTCATCCCACACCGATTTCGGCTGTGGTGCCGCCAGATCAATGCCAAAAATCTCCGCCCCGACTGAGCCGGTGAAGGGCACGATATGCAGCGAGCTGCTCTGTGGACGCGTCTGGACATTCATCGGCGTTTCCTCCGGTTTTCGTCGAAATCTTACGAAAACGATAGAAGCCGCCGGATTTCCCGTCAACTATGACTATAAATAGCCGACTGCGGGGCGGAACGCACTACGCATGTCCACCCCGCCATCCCTCACCCCACCCGGTTCTCCACCAACTCCGTCACCACCCCTGGATCGGCCAGCGTGCTCGTATCCCCCAGACTATCCGTCTCATTCGCCGCGATCTTGCGCAGAATCCGCCGCATGATCTTGCCGCTGCGGGTCTTCGGTAGGCCCGGCGCCCATTGGATCGCATCCGGCGAGGCGATCGGCCCGATCTCATGCCGCACCCAGGCGACCAATTCCTTGCGCAATTCCTCGGTCGGCTCGATGCCGGTCTTCAGCGTCACATAGGCGTAGATGCCCTGGCCCTTGATATCATGCGGGAAGCCCACCACTGCGGCCTCGGCGACTTTCTGGTGTGCTACCAGGGCAGATTCGATTTCCGCCGTGCCCATGCGATGGCCGGAGACGTTGATGACGTCATCGACGCGGCCGGTGATCCAGTAATAGCCATCGGCATCGCGGCGCGCGCCGTCGCCGGTGAAATACATGCCCTTGAAGGTGGAGAAATAGGTCTGGATGAAGCGCTCATGGTCGCCAAACACAGTGCGCATCTGGCCCGGCCAAGAATCCGCAATGCAGAGATTTCCCTCAGTCGCACCTTCAAGAATCCGGCCCTCGCCATCGACGATCACCGGAAACACGCCCGGCAGCGGCAGCGTCGCTGAGCCCGGCTTCTGCGCCACCGCTCCCGGCAGCGGCGAGATCAAAATCCCGCCGGTTTCGGTCTGCCACCAGGTATCGACAATCGGGCAACGCTCATCGCCGACATTGCGATAATACCAGAGCCAGGCTTCAGGATTGATCGGCTCACCGACCGAGCCCAGCACGCGCAGGCTCTTGCGTGAGGTCTTCTTGACCGGCGCCTCGCCCTCGCGCATCAGCGCGCGGATGGCGGTCGGCGCAGTGTAGAAGATATTCACCTGATGCTTGTCGATCACCTGCCAAAAGCGCGAGGAATCCGGATAGTTCGGGATTCCCTCGAACATGATCGTGGTCGCGCCATTCGCCAGCGGGCCATAGACGATATAGGTGTGGCCGGTCACCCAGCCGACATCGGCTGTGCACCAATAGATCTCGCCCGGGCGGTAATCGAACACGTTTTCATGCGTGTAGCTCGCCCAGACCATATAGCCGCCGGTGGTATGCAACACGCCCTTCGGCTTGCCGGTGGAGCCCGAGGTATAGAGGATGAACAGCGGATCTTCCGCACTCATCTCGGTGGGCTCGCAGTCCGGCGAGGCGGCGGCACAGATCGTCGCGTAATCGTGATCGCGGCCGACCTGCATTGGCACATCGCCGCCAGTCACTTTCACCACAACGACATTCTTCACGCTGGGGCAATGCTTCAGCGCCTCATCCGCGTTCAACTTGAGCGCCACGCGACGCCCGCCACGCCGGCCCTCATCGGAGGTAATCAGCAGGTTGGAATCGCAATCCTGGATGCGATTGGCGAGGCTGTCCGGCGAGAAGCCGCCAAACACCACCGAATGAATGGCGCCAATCCGCGCGCTGGCCAGCATGGCGACGGCGGCTTCGATCACCATCGGCAGGTAGATCGTCACCCGATCGCCCTTGCCCACGCCGAGCGATTTCATCGCATTGGCAAAGCGGCTGACCATCTCGTGCAACTGCCGGTAAGTGACCTTCTCGGACACGTTGGGATCGTCACCC
This sequence comes from Acetobacteraceae bacterium, assembly GCA_947475475.1. Classification (GTDB taxonomy): domain Bacteria; phylum Pseudomonadota; class Alphaproteobacteria; order Acetobacterales; family Acetobacteraceae; genus CANJOG01. The sequence goes on along the minus strand of CANJOG010000050.1, from coordinate 3,494 downwards.
TCCCAGATGATCGCCACCTGGTCCGGCCGCGTCGTCAGATGCCGGTCGAGGCAGGAAGCGGACGCATTCAGCGTGCCGTCCTCATACCATTTGATCGCGACATCGCCCTCGAAGGTCGTGTTCTTGATCTTGGTGGGCTGCTTGATCCAGGCGATGCGGGCGGCCTCGCCGCGCCAGAACCCGTCCGGATCGCCGGCGGCGGCTGACGTCATGGCGGCCAGCTTGGCGGCATCGATATGGGCGCGCGCGACGATCTCGGGCTTCACCGCGATCAGCGTGTCATCGGACATGAATCTTCTCCCAGTATGCTCCTCAGTGGGAGCTCGGCAGGAACGGCGTGTTTGGGCAACGTTGTAGAGGCAACCGAACCGGCGCGAAAGATCGGGGGACCTCCCTATGTCCATCCCCGCTCAGTCGGAATCCGGCCGCCCCCGGTTGCGCTTGATCTCGCCGCGCTTGGTCTTGCCCTCCAGCCGGCGCTTTTTCGAGCCGAGCGTGGGGCGCGTCGCCCGGCGCGGCGGCGGCGGCGGCACGGCGGCCTCGCGGATCAAGGTGAGCAGCCGCTCCAGCGCGTCCTGGCGGTTACGGTCCTGGGTGCGGTGTCGCTGGGCGGTGATGACCAGCACGCCGTCATTGGTCAGCCGGTGGCCGGCCAGCTTCTCCAGCCGGGCGCGCACGTCATCGGGCAGGTTCGGGGAGTTCCGCACATCGAAGCGGAGTTGCACCGCCGTCTCGACCTTCTGGATATTCTGCCCGCCGGCGCCAGAGGCGCGCAGGAAGCTCTCCTGAAGCTCGGACTCCGCCAGTTCGATGCTGCGCGTGACGCGGATCATGGCGGTCTGGCGGTCTGAGAACGGGGAAAACACGGAACGGTGGTGGAGCTGAGGGGAATCGAACCCCTGACCTCCTCATTGCGAACGAGGCGCTCTCCCAACTGAGCTACAGCCCCATTCCGTGGCGGCGGAACATGATGATGCCGGGCCGGTAAGTCAACCCGGTAAGACGCGCTGATTTCAGCGATCCCCACCGGTTGCATGGCAGGGTTGGTATGATTAGCTTCACGCGACCTTCGGAGGCGGAATTCCTTGATTACAGCCCTGTTCAAGCTGCTGGACCTGTTGCTCGGCCTCTATGTCTGGGCACTGATCCTCTCGGCCGTGTTCTCGATGCTCTCCACATTTGGCGTGCTCGATACCCGCAACCGCATTGTCTATTCGATCGGCGAGTTCCTCTATCGCATCACCGAGCCGGTGCTGCGGCCAATCCGGCGCTTCCTGCCGAGCTTCGGCAATATCGATATCAGCCCGATCATCATCATCGCCCTGATCGAGATTGTGGCGCGTCCGCTGCTGGCGCGGCTGTATGGCGCCATCGTCTATGGGGTGTGGCAGCCGCTGGTCTTTTAACCTCCGTGACCTTCTGGCGCCCCGCCCAGGGCGGCATCGCGGTCCTGGTAAAGGTGCAGCCCAAATCCCGCCGCCCCGGCGTGCAGGGGCGCGCGCCGGCCGTGGAGGGCGAGCGACTCAAGCTCGGCGTCACCGAAGCCGCCGAGGATGGCCGCGCCAACCGCGCCGCCTGTGCCACCCTGGCCCGCGCGCTGGGCATCGCAGCCAGCGCCGTCAGCGTGGTAGTGGGCGCAACCAATCGCGAAAAAACCCTGCTGGTGGCCGGCGATCCGGCGAGCCTGGCCGAGAAACTGGACGCGCTATGACCGCACGCATCATCGCCCGGATTATTGACGGAAAGCTTGTCGCCGCCGACGTCCGCGCCGCGGTCGCCGCCGAGGTGGCCACGCTCGGCTTCAAGCCGGGCCTCGCCGTCGTGCTGGTCGGCGATGATCCCGCCAGTGCCGTCTATGTCCGCAACAAGGACCGCGCGGCCTCGGCCGCCGGCATCTCGGCGCGCACCATCACCATGCCGGCCACGACCACCCAGGCCGAGTTGCTCGCCGTGGTCGCCAGCCTGAACGCCGATCCGGAGATCGACGGCATCCTGGTGCAGATGCCGCTGCCCAAGCAGATCAACACCCGCGCCATTATCGACGCGCTGGACCCCGCCAAAGACGTGGACGGCCTGCACCCGATCAATGTCGGCCGCCTCGCCGAGGGCCTGCCCGCGCTCACCCCCTGCACCCCGCGCGGCGTGATGAAGCTGCTGGCCCATGCCGGCACCGAACTCCGCGGCGCCCGCGCGCTCGTGCTCGGACGCTCCTCGCTGGTCGGCCGCCCGATGGCCGCCTTGCTCACCGCCGCCGATGCGACGGTCACGGTGGCGCATTCCCGCACCCGCGACCTGCCGGGCGAGTGCCGCCGCGCCGAAATCCTGATCGCCGCTGTCGGCCGCCCGGAAATGGTGCGCGGCGACTGGATCGCCGAGGGTGCGACCGTCATCGACGTCGGCATCAACCGCCTCGATGATGGGCGGCTGGTGGGCGATGCCGCCTATGCCGAATGTGCCGCCAAGGCCGCTGCCATCACGCCGGTGCCGGGTGGGGTAGGGCCGATGACGATTGCGTGTCTGCTGGAAAATACGGTGATCGCCGCGAAGGCACGGCGCAGATAACACCGCGTAGGGTGTGTCTGGACGCTCAAAAATCCACGCAGCGCCCGTTCTTTTCCCAATCGCCATAGCGCGTCGGATCAAGCCCGCCGCGCCCGCCGATCTCGACCGGCTTTTCCGTGACGACGGGCTTCTCCGCCGCCGTCTCCGGCTTCACCGTCTCGTCCGGCTTGCTCTCAGTTCCGCTCATCGTCACTTTCCCTTCGCCTCAGCGAGCCGCTGCTCAACCATCGCACGCCACGGCGCATCCGGCGGCGCGTCCTGCAAGGCGCGGCGGAACAGCGCCTCCGCCTCCGGCGTCATCCGCCCCGCCACCCGGCTCATCGCCTCGCCCGCCTGCGCCGCCGTCGTCGCATCAAACCGCGTCGCCAGCGCTACCCGCCAAGCCGTCGCCGCCGCATCCCAATTGCCGCGCCCAGCCTCGACATTGCCGAGCAACACATAACCCTGCCGCGCCGCATCCGACTTCGGATCGAGCGACGCCAGACGCTGGCGCAACTGCGCAATCAGCGTCGTCACCTGACGCTCCTGCGCCTCATTCGCCGACACCCGCTCCGCATAGGTCACCGAGGGCATCCCCGGCACTCCGCCCGTCACGTACAGCCCCAGCGCCACCACCGGCGCCAGCACCAGCGCCACCAAAACCGGCGCCACCGAGCCACGCACCGCGCCAGCCTCATCCGCCTCCGCCGTCGCCAACAGGCGCCGCTGCACCTCCAGCTTCGCCGTCACATGCTCCGAGCCAACAATCCGCCCCTCGGCCAAATCCCGGTCCAGCTCCGCCAATTGCGCCCGATGCAAAGCCATCGCCGACTGCTTGCGCCCACGCGCCTCAGCCCCACCACGCGCAGCCCACAAGATCGGCGCCAAAACCACCAGCGCCACCACGGCGAGCAATACCCAGATCATCGCTCGCCCAACTCCACACCCAACTT
>CANJOG010000049.1 GCA_947475475.1 Acetobacteraceae bacterium | reverse complement strand
GGTCAGCAGCGTATCCGCCCCCAGATGCGAAGCCAGATAGGTCTTCGCATCACTATCCACGCCAATCTTATGCGCCCCGAGCGCCCGGCTGACCGTGTCCTCCAGCTCGCGCGGCTCCATCCGGTAGCAGGCAATCGCCGCCCCCTGCGCATGCGGCTCCAACAATGTCCGCAGCTTGGATTTAGTCGGCAGTTCTGGCCCCTCCAACACGATGAAGCTGTCGCCGCCCTCCTTGAGAAGGCGCGACACCTGATCGGCAAAGCCCTTGCTGTCACGCACATCGCGCACCCGCACGACGCGCCGCCCGCCGATCATCGAAATAGCGGTGGCTTCCTCGCGCAGCCGGTCATGCTGATCCGGCTCCAGCACGGAAATCCGGAACGGATCATCCAGCGAGCCCGCAATCAGCCGCACCAGCCCCGCCGCGCGCTCGCCGATCAGCCCGACATCCTCTCCGAACAGCAACACAACACGGCAGGTACCGGGATCGCCGAGAAACCCCCCTACAGCACGCGGCGCCAGCTTCATGGGGACTGCCGGGAAGCGTCCTTGGCCGCGAAATATGACGCGACCTGCGACACAATCTGCTCGGCAATATCAGAAGCAACCCGGACCCGGGCCGCATCGGCGGACTGATCCACTGCGAAAAATTGCTGGTTGATGGCGTTCACCGCGTCCATCGACCGCACCAGCCCGCCTGTGATCGCCGGCGTGCCCGGCTCAGCCCCCCGCAGCGTCCAGTTCGCCCGCCCATGCACGCGATACCGCGTCACCGACGTATCCTGCAGCACGCCCAGACCTTCAAGCGCCACCGAATAGCCCACCGACAGCACATATTTCTTCGCGTCCGACCGCCCGCCACGCTCCAGCCGACGCTGGATTTCCTGGCGCAGCACCTGCCCCTCGCGGTTCGGGATCAGCCCGACATCCACAAAAGCCAGTTCCGCAGCCGGCACGGCCCCGCCATTGGCCGCACTGCCGTAAACCGGCTGGAACCCGCAGCCGCCCAATGCCACCGTAACGGCGGCAAAGACCAGGGCTGCGAAGGTTCCGCGCAGCTTCATCCCGCCACCACGAAGTTGACGATCCGGTTCGGCACGTGGATGCGCTTGACCACCCGCTTGCCCTCGATCGCCCGCACCACATTCGGCTCAGCCTCGGCCGCCGCAATCACGAAGGCCGGATCGGCATCCGGCGGCACAACGATCGTGCCGCGCAATTTGCCCATCACCTGCACCGCAATCGTCACTTCCTCGGCAGCCACCAGCGCTGGATCAGATTCCGGCCAGCTCGCCTCGGCCAGCAGATCGGCCTCGGCAAAACCCAGCTTGGAGGCAATTTCCTCCCCCAGATGCGGCATCATCGGCGAAATCAGCCGCGCCATGGTCAGCATCGCCTGGCGCAACTCGCCCGCAAGCCCCGCCAACGCCGCGCCACCCGGCCCGCGCGCCAGCTTCTCGGCATCCGCGATCTGCCCGGCAAACTCGTAGGACCGCGCAACCGCCACGTTGAAGCCGAACTCCTCCAGCGCCTCGGTCATCCCGGCAATCGCCCGATGCGACGCCCGGCGCAGCGCCATGGCCTCAGGGGCAATCTCCGTAGCGCCATCCGCCACCAGCACGGCAATCGACTCACACAACCGCCCCAGGCGCTGCGTGAAGCGATAAGCGCCCGCGGCCCCGGACTCCGTCCATTCCATATCCCGCTCAGGCGGATTGTCGGAAAGAATGAACCACCGCGCCGTATCCGCGCCGTAGCGCGCAATGATCGCGCCCGGATCGATCGTATTGCGCTTGGACTTCGACATCGATTCCACGCGCCCGACCGTCACCGCCTCGCCGGTCTCCTTATGGACCGCCGAGCCATCCGCCTGCTTCTCGATCTCCTCGGGATAGAGCCACCGCCCATCCGCGCCCTTATAGCTCTCGTGATTGACCATGCCCTGCGTGAACAAGCCGGCAAACGGCTCGTCCAGCTTCACATGACCGGTCTTTTTCATCGCCCTTGTGAAGAAGCGCGAATAGAGCAGATGCAAAATCGCATGCTCGATGCCGCCAATATACTGGTCCACCGGCAGCCAGCGATCCACCGCCGCCGAGGTCACCGGCACATCGGCCTGCGGGCTGCAGAAACGGGCAAAATACCAGGAACTATCGACAAACGTGTCGAACGTATCCGTCTCGCGCCGCGCCGCCTTGCCGCAGGACGGGCAATTCACATGCTTCCAGGTCGGGTGATGATCCAGCGGATTGCCCGGACGATCGAACGTCACATCTTCCGGCAGCTTGATCGGCAACTCCGCCGCATTGGCCGGCACCACACCGCAATCATCGCAATGGATCACCGGGATCGGGCAGCCCCAATACCGCTGGCGTGAGACGCCCCAATCGCGCAGGCGCCAATTCACCACTCCCTGGCCGAGCCCACGCGTCTCCAGCTCGGCAATAACCGCCTTCTTGGCCGCATCCACATCCAGCCCGCTCAGGAAGCCCGAATTAACGATCTTCCCAGGACCGTCATAAGCCTTCTGCTCCAGGCAGGCCGCCACCTGGGCGGTGCCCTCCGGCCCATCCGGCTGCACCACCGCCTCGATGCTCAGACCATATTTGCGGGCAAACTCGAAATCGCGCTGGTCATGTGCCGGGCAGCCGAAGATCGCTCCCGTGCCGTATTCCATCAGCACGAAATTGGCGATCCAGATCGGGAAGCTGGCCCCCTCGATAAAGGGATGCGCGACCCGCAGCCCGGTATCGAAGCCACGCTTCTCCGCCGTCTCGATCACCGCTTCGCTGGTGCCCATGCGCCGGCATTCGGCGATGAACTCGGCAGCCCCGGCATTCCCAGCCGCCACCGCGCTCGCCAGCGGATGTTCCGGCGCCAGGGCGAGGAAGGACATGCCGTACAGCGTGTCCGGCCGCGTCGTATAGACCTCGATATCGGCAATCCCGGACGTGGCCGCCGTCAGCGCGAATTTCAGCTTCGCACCCTCGCTGCGGCCAATCCAGCGCTCCTGCATAACCCGCACGCGCTCGGGCCAGCGATCCAGCGTGCCCAGCGCCTCAAGCAGATCCGGCGCGAATTCCGTGATCTTGAGGAACCATTGGGAGAGCTTCTTCTTCTCCACCAGCGCCCCGGAACGCCAGCCACGCCCATCAATCACCTGCTCATTGGCGAGCACGGTATTGTCCACCGGGTCCCAATTCACCCAGCTTTCCCGCCGCTCGGCCAGCCCCGCCGCCATCATGTCCAGAAACAGCTTCTGCTGATGCCCGTAATAGGACGGATCGCAGGTGGCGAATTCGCGCTCCCAATCGATCGACAGCCCCATCCGCTTCAGCTCGCCGCGCATATTGGCGATATTGGACCAGGTCCACTGCGCCGGATGCACGCCGCGCTCACGCGCCGCATTCTCTGCCGGCAGGCCAAAGGCGTCCCACCCCATCGGGTGCATCACCTCAAAGCCGCGCGCGCGCTTGTAGCGCGCCACCACATCGCCAAGCGTGTAGTTGCGCACATGGCCCATATGGATCTTCCCGCTCGGATACGGGAACATCTCCAGGACATAGTATTTGGGCTTATCCCCTGTGGGGACATCCTCGACGCGGAAGCAACGCCTCTCGTCCCACAGCTTTTGCCAATGTGGCTCGGCGCGGCGGAAATCGTAGGCGAGCGTCTCGCCGGCTTGCTGGGGGGCGGCGGTTGTGTCGGTCATCGTCCGTCAATAATGCAGTTCTGTTTGGTACAAGTCGGGAACCGCCTGTATCCGCCAGAACCGCGCGCGCGGCAACTCCGGACCCGCCGGAACCTGCCGCCCGCAACGCAACGATGAGTTTAGCTGAACGCTCAGTTAGCGGCGGATTGCGTCCGCAGTTCGCGGGCCCGCGCCAGCACCTTGTTCTCGATATCGCTGACAGCCGTGCCGCTGACTGCCGCATCGGCCCAGCGCCCACCCTCACGCACCTGGCGGAAGATCGACACGCGCACACCATCGGCGCGCAGGGACCGGCTGAGAATATAGGCCGTCGCCTTGAAGCGCTCATCCGGAGCCGAGGGGAACTGGTACCAATCGGTGATGATCACCCCACCAAACGGATCGGCCGAGACCAGCGGCATGAAGGAGAGCGTATCCAGCGCAGCACGCCAGAGATAAGCATTCACACCAAGCGCCGAGCCGCTATCGCCACCGCGATCGCTACCCTTCCTGCCCGTGCCCAGCGAAATACCCTCATCCCCAAACAGCCCGCCGCCATTGGTATCCGACCCGATGCGGCTGCCGAGTTGTGGCGCCTCAGGCTTAATCATGCCGCACCCTCCCAGCAGCAGGGCAGCCGTGAAGCCAGCCAATAAAGGGAGAGAACGCAATGCGTGCCGGTTGAGCATTCTGATGCATCCAAGCAGGCGCCGTGGCGCGGGAGTGCGTGTCATAGCCATGACGGACCACTTAGCCAAGAGAGGGTCGCACCACCCAACTCGGGTCCGGCGAATAAATCCATCGCCATTGAGCCAAGACAAGCCCTGCCATGCAGGGCGCAGCCGCCATGAATGAAAAAGGCGGTGAGTTTCCCCACCGCCTTTCCAATCAAGTCTTAGTCAAGATCTTACCACTGGAAGCCGAGGCCGAGGCCCAGAACCGTCCCGTTGACCTTGCCGATGTTGGCGCCGGTGGGGCTAGCGCCCGCAGCGCCCGTCGAGAAGTTGAAGCCCGGCTGCTTACGCTCACCCCAGGCGCCTTCGACGAAGCCCGTCAGGCCCGGAGCGATGGCATAGCTGCCAGCGACCAGGATGCCCTGCTCGGCACGATAGACGCCCGACGTGAGAGCGTAGGCATTGTTACCAGCCGACTTCGAGTTGACATAGTGCGTGCCAACCGTCAGCGGGCCGGTGTTGTACTGAGCGCCGAGCAGAAAAGCGGTCGTGTTCTTCAGGCTCTTCTGGAGCGAACCCCAGCCAGCCGGGTTGAACGCACCGGTCACGTAGCCGCCACCGACCTGGAAGCCGGAGAAGGTCACCGCGCCGCCGAACTGGACAACGCTCAGGCCCTTGTAGGTCTGAGCAGCGGTCCGCGGATCCACGCCGTTATAGCCCATCTGGCCCGAAGCAGTGTAGTCAACGAACGCGCCGACGCCGACGCCGTTGAACACGCCGCGATAGCGCAGAGCGGCCGTGAAGAACGAGGTCTGGCGGGCGAGTTCGGCCGTGAGCGGCGTCGTGGTCAGACGGGCGCAACCGGCGCCAGCATAGCCACCAACGGCGCAGCCATCATTGCCACCCATGGCGGCGCCGTTCGGCGAAAAGTGCATGCCGAGCTGGAAGCCAGCGAACTGCGGGGTGTAGTACTGGATGCCGGTGCGGCCGTAATGCGAACCGGTGCCGTCAGCGAACGGCCAAGCCGGCATCGCGCCGGACAGACCGCTGAAGTCGCCGTTGAAGCCGCCGTCGCCGATGGTTTCGAACAGACCCAGCGCGGCTTCGCCGAGCATGATCTGCGGGCTGTAGGAGGTGCCGGCGCGGATCATGCCGAGGCTGTCGGTCGCCAGGTAGCCATAGGCCTGCACGGCGTAAACCGCAGCGCGCGAACGGCGGAAGGTCGCCGGCGAGGCAGTGATGGCGTTCGAGCCAGCAACGGCCAGCGCGTCATGACGGATTTCCGAAGCCGCACCATAGCGCAGGCCGTTGGCGGCAGTGCCGTCAAAGCCGAGCGTAAAGCGCAGGTAATCCTGCATGATGAACGGAGACTGGCTGCCACCGGCCGGCGTGTTGGTCGAGCCCGTGTCGAACAGGCCCCAGATCCAGGTGCGGATCTTGCCGTTCAGGTGAACAGCGATGTTGCCCGGCAGCTGCGAGATCACCGGGTTCTGACCGCCGCCGACCGGATAGGTCATCGCGCTGGTCGCCTGAGAAATCGGCGGACGGATATCGGCGGACGTGCCGGTGGTCGACCAGGTGCCATTGCCCTGGGCGCTGGCGATGCCAGACAGGCCCACGGTCGCACCCATAATGGCCGCACTGGCCAGAAGGAGCTTGCGCATAAGAGTTATACCTCCAGTTCTGCCGGCCGAAGCCGACGGTGAAAGGCCCCGCCCCGAATTCCCCCCGGGTTTCGCGCTTCTAACGGCGGAGAAACCCCTAAGGCGTAGGCAGCCAGACCTGGGAGCGGAGTATTGCCAACCCGGTTGCCATCCGACAACGCCCTGAACGGCCTCTCCATGGCATTTTCGAAACACTGTGTCTCAAGTACAACAGCCACTCAGCCCACCAGTCACTTGATATTGCACTGCCTCCACTGGCTTGATCACCCCATGAACGCCGCACAGATGCCCCTGACCGAGCCAACCAGCTTCAGCCCCGAGCGCGGCGCCGAACTGGCGCATTCCCTTGCCGGGTTGCGTGTCCGCATCGCCAGCGCCTGCGCCGCCGCATCGCGCCCGCCCGGCGCGGTCACGCTCGTCGCGGTCTCCAAAACCTACCCCGCCTCGGACATCGCCGCCGCCCATGCCGCCGGCCAGATGATTTTCGGCGAGAACCGCGTCCAGGAAGCACTGGGCAAGTTCCCGCCCCTCCGCCAAACCTGCCCTGATCTGCGCCTGCACCTCATCGGCCCGCTCCAGACTAATAAGGTGCGCGATGCCGTCCGGATCGCCGATGTGATCGAAACCCTGGACCGCCCGGCCCTGGCCGATGCGCTGGCCCGCGAAGCCGACCGCCAGGGCCGCATGCCAGACCTGCTGATCGAGGTGAACACGGGCTCCGAGCCCCAGAAGGCCGGCATCCAGCCCGAAGAGGCCGATGCCTTCATCGCCCAGGCGCAATCACGCTTCGGCGCGAAGCTGACCGGCCTGATGTGCATCCCCCCGGCCGGAGCCGACCCGGCACCGCATTTCACTGCCCTGGCAACCCTGGCCGCCCGCCACGGCCTCACAGTCCTGTCCATGGGTATGTCCGCCGATTTCGAGGCCGCCATCGCCAAAGGCGCCACCCATGTCCGGATCGGCACCGCGATTTTCGGCAGCCGCCCGCCGCTCACCACGGCCTGACGCCCGCCCGGCGCCCCGGAAGTCGACCTCCGGAAAACTACCGATGGCGGGATTTGCTTAGCTGATCCGCAACAAGCGTGCCCCAGAAAGCCCGCACAATGCTTGCACCCGGCGCATGCGCCGCCGTATGTCGCGCGCTGAACGGAGCCTGGATGCGTCTTACGCGGCGCCTTCGACCCCGCACGTCATGGCCTGACATCTCCCGGCTATCCAGACCGAGACCGGCAACGCCCTAGATCGGACCCGATCCGCATGAGCAATCACGCAGCCGACCCCTCCGCCCCCAAGGCGCTCCCCAAGGTCGGCGTCCTCCTGGCCGTTCTCGGCATTGTCTATGGCGATATCGGCACCAGCCCGCTCTATGCCTTCAAGGCCAGCCTCGACCACATGGGCAAGAACTTCCAGTCCTGGGAAGTCCTGGGCATCCTCTCGCTGATCTTCTGGTCACTGGTAATCGCCGTGACCATTAAATACGTGTCGCTGGTCATGCGGGCCGACAACAAGGGGGAGGGCGGCGTGCTCGCCCTCATGGCGCTGGCCATCCGCGTGTCGAAAAACACCCGCACCCACCGTATCCTCCAACTCATCGGCGTCGGCGGCGCCTGCCTGTTCTTCGGCGACGGCGTCATCACACCGGCCATCTCAGTGCTTTCCGCGGTGGAGGGCCTAGAGATCTCGGCGCCTGAGCTCAAGGAATTCGTGTTGCCGATCTCGGTGGTCGTCATCCTGATGCTGTTCGCGATGCAATGGAAAGGCACCGGCAGCGTCGGCCGTGTCTTCGGCCCGATCATGGCGGTCTGGTTCGGCGTACTGGGCATTTTCGGCGTCATCGCCATCGCCAAGGCCCCCGGCGTGCTGATGGCTCTCTCGCCGCATTACGCCATCGTCTTCTGCGCCACCCACGGCGTGCTGGCCTTCCTGGCCATCGGCTCCGTTGTGCTGTCGGTCACCGGGGCCGAGGCGCTCTATGCGGATATGGGCCATTTCGGCCGCAACCCCATCCGCCTGGCCTGGCTGTTCTACGTGCTGCCCTGCCTGGTGCTGAACTATTTCGGCCAGGGCGCGCTGGTGCTCTCCGATCGCAGCGCCGCGGAAAATCCGTTCTACCTGCTGGCACCCGAATGGCTGCTGCTGCCCATGGTGCTGCTCGCCACCGCCGCCACCGTGATCGCCAGTCAGGCGATGATCTCCGGCGCCTTCTCAATGGCGCGGCACTGCATGCAGCTCGGCTTCCTGCCGCGCATGGCGGTCCGCCATACGAGCCATTCCGAGGAAGGCCAGATCTACCTGCCGCAGATCAACGCGGCGATGGCGGTTGGCGTCCTCGTCCTGGTCTTCTCCTTCAGGACCAGCGAAAGCCTCGCTTCGGCCTACGGCATCGCCGTCACCGGCACCTTCATCTGCACCAGCGTGCTCGCCGCCGTGGTGTTCCGCCGCCAATTCATGTGGCCGCGCTGGCTGACCTTCTCAGTCTTCGGCGCCCTGTTCGTGATCGATCTTGTCTATCTCTCGGCCTGCGCGCTGAAGATTCCGGAAGGCGGCTGGGTGCCGCTGGTCCTCGGCCTGTTCCTGATGGCGATGATGACGTCATGGAAACGCGGCCGCGAATTGCTGATGCTGCGCTGGCGCCAGGATAGCCTGCCGCTGACCTCGTTCCTCAACCGCCTGCCACAATCACGCACCGTGCGCGTCCCAGGCATGGCTGTCTTCCTGACCGGCAACCCGGATTACGTGCCCACCGCGCTGTTGCATAACCTCAAGCACAACAAGGTGCTGCACGAGAAAGTCCTGTTCGTCACAGTCATGACACTGGACGAGCCGGAAGCCGGCCCCGAGCGGCGCTGCGAAGTCAACGAAATGGCGCCCGGTATCCATAGCGTCATTCTCCGTTATGGCTTCATGGAAAGCCCGAACATCCCGCGCGCCCTCGAAGACCTGCGTGTCCAGGGCGTCGCCTATGACCCGATGCAGGTCAGCTACTTCCTTGGCCGCGACACGCTGGTGCCGGCCATGGTGCCGAAACTGCCGTTCTGGCGCCTCTGGCTCTTCCTGGTCATGGCCCGCAACTCTGTCTCCGCCACCGAATTCTTCCGCATCCCCAGCGACCGCGTGGTCGAACTCGGCATGCGCGTGGCGATCTGACAGGCTTGCTCCCGACCCGGTAATCCGCCACGCGCTGGGGTTAGACGTCCTGCACAGCCCATACTAGGCTGTGTGGACGGAATCCCTGAGATGTGATTCTGACGGATTCCCGAATCGGGTTTTGTTCGAATCACTGCGTGACCGGTATCAGGGGGCCGGACATGCTGACGGGAATGAAGGAGCGCGATTGGTCGATCGTGCTGGAAGTGT
>CANJOG010000048.1 GCA_947475475.1 Acetobacteraceae bacterium | reverse complement strand
GGGCGGCACGATGATCGTTGGAATCGACAATTCCTTGGCAATATCACACGCAAACAAGGGCCCCGCACCGCCAAAGGCAACCAGAGCGAAATCGCGCGGATCGAACCCCTTGCGAACGCTGTTCATCTCGATCGCCTGCACCATGCCATGGGTGAGAATCTTCAAGGCACCCAAAGCCGCCTCTTCAATCCCCATATTCAGCTTAGGGCAAAGATTGGCCTCCACGGCGGTCCGTGCTTTCGCCGGATCAAGCGTCATCCGCCCACCCAGGAAGCTCGTCCCGATTCGCCCAAGCACAAGCTGTGCATCCGTCGAAGTCGGCTCCGCCCCGCCGCGCCCGTAGCAGGCCGGCCCCGGATCAGCACCGGCACTCCGCGGCCCGACACGGAATACGCCACCGGCATCAACATAGGCGATAGACCCCCCGCCAGCGCCGATCGTATCGACATCAGCCATCGGCACCATCGCCTGGTAATCGCCAATACGCGTGTCGAGCAGATGCTTCATCCGCATCTCGCCCCCCGGCGCCACGCCGATATCCGCCGAGGTACCGCCAACATCCAACGTGATCACGCTGTCGTGCCCGGCGACTCGCCCGGCCCATATACCGCCAATCAACCCCGCAACCGGCCCCGACATCAGCAACGTTACCGGCCGCGTCATCGCACCCTGCAAGGTCGCAACACCACCCGCCGATTGCATCAGATGCAGCTCACCCTTCAACCCCTGCTCCCCGAGCGCACGCGCAAGATTACCAAGATACTGCGCCGTCTTCGGCCCGATATAGCCATTGAGGCAGGTTGTCGTGAACCGCTCGAACTCGCGATAAAGTGGAATGACCTCATGGCTGACGGACAGATACGCCTCGGGAAACTCTTCCCTGACGATGTCCGCGACTCGCTGCTCATGCACCGGATTGAGGAACGAGAAAAGCAAACACACAGCGACCGCCTGCACCCCTTCCGCCTTCAGCGCACACACCGCCTCACGTACCGCACCTTCGTCCAATTCGCGCAAAACCGCACCATCCGGAGCACCGATTCGTTCGCCCACCGTCATCCGGTGCCGGCGCTTGACCAGCGGCCTGCTCTGCCATGGCAGGTCCTGTTGCAGGCTGAAATTGAATGGCCGCTTATGCCGGGCAATGTGCAGAATGTCGCGAAAACCCTCGGTCGTGATCATTCCCACCGAGGCGCCGTTATGCTGGAGAATGATATTTGTCGCGACTGTGGTGCCGTGAACAAAATACTCTACATCCGCCAATGCAATCCCGGCGCGCGCACATAATTCCTTGACGCCCGCCAGCGTGGCCAGCGAAGGATCTTCTGGCGTGCTCGGCAGTTTGGCGAGGGTGATTTTGCCGGTGTCATCGTCCACAAGGACGAGGTCGGTATGCGTGCCGCCCACATCGACGCCTAGCCGCTTCATCGCACGCCGCCCAATCCCGAAACTTGTTGCACTCTTATGGCCCAATCCCGCACTGCAATAACTTGACCGAACGCTAACCCGCGTCCAAGGTTAAGGCAACAGGGGTGACCTATCGGACCGCCCCATCCAAGAATGAAGGAACGATGGGATGCCCGCGCCGCTCACGCGCGCCTACGCCGAATTCGCGGCCAGCCTGCGCAGCGCAGTGCTGCCGGATTTCGTGCGCGATGTTGCCCGCCTTGGCTTTACCGATTGCGCGGGCGTGATCCTCGCCGGCCGCAATGAGCCGGTTGTGCAACGTCTTGCCGCCTATATCCGCAAGGTCGGCGCCGTGCCCCGCGCGCGCATGATTTTCGGCACGACCCGCGCTGGCATGGCGCAGGCCGGCTTCCTCAATGCCACCACCGCCCACGCGCTCGACTTTGACGATTACGCATACTCCAACCATCCGAGTGCCGTGCTCGTCCCCACCGTCATGGCCGCAGCCGAAGCGGTCGGCGCCGATGGTGCGCGGATGGTCGCTGGCTATGCCGCCGGCTATGAGATTTGGGGCGATCTCATGCTGCGCGAGCCGGATCATTTCTACCCGGTCGGCTGGCACCCCACCGCAGTCCTCGGCCCGATCGGCGCCGCCGCGGCAGCCTCTGTCGTGCTCGGCCTCAATGCAGACCAAACCCAGCACGCCCTCGCTCTGGCCGCATCGCTCGCGGGCGGCGTCTTCGAAAATTTCGGCACGATGGCAAAGCCGATGCATGGTGGCCGCGCCGCCGAGGCCGGATTGATCGCCGCTGGTCTGGCCGAAGAAGGGATCGAGGCGAGCCCGACAGCACTGGAAAGCAATACCGGCCTGATGCGCGCCGTCTCGCCCAATCGCCGCACCGATCGCGACACGCCCTCCCGCCTCGGTACAGTCTGGCGCATCGAGAAAATGCGCGTGAACATCAAGAAGTACCCGACTGTCGGAGCCTCCCAACGCGGTATCGATGCCGCCTTGGCACTGCGCAATGCGGGTGGTTTCGATATCGCGGATATCACGAAGATCGAAGCGCATATCGGTGACAAGCACCAGACCGTGATGCCCTATCACCGCCCGCAGACTGCACTCGAAGCCAAGTTCAGCATCGAATTCGCTGTTGGCTGTGCATTGCTGCATGGCGGCGTCGGGCTGATGCAATTGCAGGATACTATCGTTGCGTCGGCCGAGATGCAGCGCGTCATGTCCCTGGTCGAACCGGTCGTCACCACCGACTTCGACCCGGATTATCCCAATGCCGCACCATTCGACCTGGTGCGCGTTACTTTGAAAAGCGGCGTGGTTCTGGAAAGCCCCCAGGTCCGCCGCGCCACCGGCCATGCCGATGTTCCGCTGCCGGTTTCCGAACTCCGCGCCAAGTTCGACGATTGCGCCGCCTATGGCGGGGCTGACCCTAAGACCGCCGCGTCACTCTTCGATGCCATGCAGAAGATCGATACACTGCCTGGAGTTTCCGCCATCCCGTTGCTGGATGACGTCGTCTGAATACCAATCGCTTTCACGCCTTTCTTCAACAGGAAACAGGGACCGCCCCATGACGCCCCGCCTTTCCAGGAGACTCGCTCTCCTCGCTGCTCCGGCTGCATTCCTCGCCGCCACCCTTGCCTTTGCCCAACCCGCGGCCGCACAGAACACGCTGATCGTCGCGGCTCCGCAAACGCCCACTGGCTTCGATGGCGACATTCCGAAGGTCGCCACGCGCCAGATGATCGTCCAGGGCAATGACAGCCTGGTCCGCTACAAGCGCGTCAAAAAGCCGGACGGCACCGAAGTGCTCGATCCGTCGCAGCTCGAAGGCAGCCTCGCCGAAAGCTGGGAAGAACGCGATGGCGGCAAGACCGTCATCTTCAAAATCCGCAAGGGCGTGAAAAGCCCCTGGGGTAATGAAATGACCGCCGATGACGTGCTCTGGAGCTTCCAGCGCGCCTGGGCGATCAAGCGCACCGGATTCTTCCTGTTCAACCTGATCGGCGTGCAGACATTCGAGAAGACCGGCGACTATGAGCTGACGGTGCATCTCAAGCAGCCCAGCCCGATCTTCCTGCCCATGCTGACAATGTATTTCCCCACCCTGCACGACAAGAAGCAGGTGCTGGCGAATGCAACGCCGGAAGACCCCTGGGGCCTGAAATATATCGACCAGAATCTGGTCGGCTTTGGCGCCTATTTCGTCGAAAGCGTGAAGCCTGGCGAGCAGGTCGTGCTGCGCGCCAACCCCAACTACTTCCGCGGCAAGCCCTATTACGAGCGCGTGATCTATCGCGAGGTTCCCTCGGTCGCCAACCGTGTCGCCCTGCTCAAGACCGGCCAGGTGCAATGGGTGGAAGACCTGCCTCTCAAGCAGATCGCCGACCTCAAGAAAGACCGCACCGTGAAGGTGCAGTCCGCCATCGGGACCCAGCCTTCGTCAATCCGCATCAACGAAACCCTGCCGCCGTTTACGGACAAGCGCGTGCGTGATGCCTTCGTCCTGGCCACTGATTTCGACAGCTTCAACAAGTCAGTCTTCGAAGGCCTCGGCGTGCCGGTGCGCTCCATCGTGCCGCCAACCGTGCCGGGCTCGATCGAAGCCTTCAAGCCGCCCGGCCGCAATGTCGCGCAGGCGAAGAAGCTGCTGGCCGACGCTGGATTCCCGAACGGGCTGGAAGTTCCGCTGACCTATGCCGGCACCTATTGGTGGATGGAGCCGGTTGCCATCCAGCTCAAAAACCAGCTCGCCGATGCCGGCATCACGCTGAACCTGCAACGCATCCCCGATCCGGACTTCGTCAAGCGTGGCCTGATCAATGTGCGCGACATGGCGCTCTTCCCCGCCGGAGATGCCACCTTCGTGCTTGATCCGGTCTTCACCGCCTGGATCTTCGGCTATTCGCAGGGGGTCGCGAATCGCAACTTCTTCAAGAACGAGGAATTCGACAAACTCATCCTCGCCTCGCTCAATGAGCAGGATGCGGCCAAGCGGACCGAGAATATGCGCCAGGCGCAGCTCCTGCACGGGCAGGATAATAACTGGCTGATGCTCTATTACCCCGGCATCCACCAGGCGATGGCCCCCTGCGTGAATGGCTGGATCTGGTACACCGACGATTGGCCTCGCTTCGCCGATCTGTCGTGCAAGAAGTAACTCACTGACTGACCAGATGCCCGTGCCACGCCGGCACGGGCATCGACCGATCGGAAATGTCGCTTGGCAGTTCTTCGCCTTCTGATCCGCCGGCTGTTCTTCGCACTGCCGATCCTGTTCGGAATCCTGCTGCTCACCTTCCTGCTGGTGCGCCTGTCCGGCAATGATCCCGCTGGCGTGCTCGCTGGCCCGACGGCGACCGGCGAAGATGTCATCCGAATCACTAAGCAACTGCAACTGGACAAGCCGGTCTGGCAGCAATTCATCGCCTATGTGAACACGCTCGCCCATGGCGATCTCGGCCGCTCCTGGCTGTCTGACAAGCCGGTTGTGCGCGAATTGTTGATTCGCCTGCCGGCCACACTGGAAATGGTGATCGGCGGTGGCATTCTCGGCGCACTCATTGCCATCCCGCTCGGCCTGCGTGCCGCCTTGCGCGTCAACGGCATCCTCGACCATAGCAGCCGTATCCTTTCTTTGATCGGTTTCGGCGCGCCGACGATCTTCCTCGGCCTTTTGCTGATCTACGTCTTTTTCTACCTGTTCGGCTGGGCCCCACCGCCAATGGGGCGGCTCGATCTGCTCACGACAGCGCCACCCACCATCACCGGCTCTTACCTGATCGACGCATTGCTCACTGGCAACTGGGAGGCCGCCAGATCCGCCGCTGCGCGTCTCGTCCTGCCCTGCGTCTGCGTTGCCACCGTTTATGCCGCCCCGCTGATCGCCCAGACCCGCGCCGTCGCGATGGATGTTCTTGCCAGCGACTATGCCCGCTACGCCCGCGCCTGCGGCCTGCCGCCGCGCGACATCCGCCGCATGGTGTGGCGTAACACCGCCGTCCCCGTGATCACCTATGGCGCAACGGAACTCGTCGCCCTGTTCGGCGCCGCCGCGGTGCTGGAACTGATCTTTTCCTGGGGCGGCGTCTCGCAATTTGGACTGATGGCGATCCTGAAAGGCGATTTTGCCGTCGTGCAGGGCTTCACCCTGCTGATGTCGCTGATCGCCATGGCCATCTTCGCCGTGGCCGATATCGTGGTGATGAGCCTCGACCCGAGGGCGCGGAAATGAACACCGCACTCCGCCGCGCCAAGGCCCTCATCCTCTCCACCCCGGTCGGCGCCGCTGGCCTAGCCATCGTGCTACTCTACGCCCTCGTCGCCCTGTTCGCCCCGGCGCTCGCACCGCATCCGCCCATCAAGGCGTTCGCCGACAGTGTCCTCGCCGCCCCCGATGCGCAATTCTGGTTTGGCACCGATGGCAACGGCATGGATGTGTTCTCCCGCATTCTCTATGGCGCCCGCTACGCTTTCGGCATTTCCATCCCGGTGCTCGCCATCGGCATGGTCTGCGGCGTCCCGATCGGCCTGATCGCCGGCTATCGCGGCGGCTGGGTGGATGAACTGGCCTTGCGACTCATGGACGTGCTGCGCGTCTTCCCCTCGATCGTCCTCGCGCTCGCCATCGTCGCCGCGACCGGCCAAACGCTCGCCAATGTCGTCATCGTCATCGCCATTCTCGACATCGCCGTCTTCGTCCGCGTCGTTCGCGCCGAAGTGCTGACATTGCGCGCCTCTGGCATGGTCGATGCTGCCATCAATGCCGGCAACCCGACCTGGCGCATCCTGCTCGTACACCTCCTGCCCAATTCCTTGCGCGGCGCACTCGCACAAATGCCGATCCGCATGGCCTGGGCGGTGCGCGTCTCGGCCACCCTCGCCTTCATCGGCGTCGGCGTGCAGGTGCCCGAGCCGGAATGGGGCGCGATGATCCGCGAAGGCTCGGAATACGTTATCAGCGGCGAATGGTGGGTGGCCCTGCTGCCCGGCACGGCGCTGGTTATCCTCGTCATCGCCCTCTCCATGCTCGGCGACGGGCTCAGCGATCTCCTCGACCCTCGCCGCGCGGGGCGCGCGCGATGAGCCTTCTCGAAATCGACAACCTCCACGTCCATTTTCTCTCCCGCGACCGCCTCGGCGAACCGCGCCGCGCCCGCGCGCTCAACGGCGTCACTTTCAGCCTCGATCGCGGGGAGATCATTGGCCTGGTTGGCGAAACCGGCGCCGGCAAATCGCTCACCGCCCAATCCGTCATGGGCATGCTCCGCCCACCCGCGCATCGCATCGCCGGCACCATCACCTTCGACGGCCGCGACCTCGCGACATTGCCGGACGCTGAGATGAACGCCATGCGGGGCAGCCGCATCGGCATGGTCGTGCAATCGCCCATGACCTCGCTCGACCCCACCGCCCGCATCGGTGCTCAACTCGTCCGCATCCAGCAGGCACATGGCAAAATCCCGCGCCAGCAGGCGGAAGAACGCGCCATCGCCATGCTCCGCGAGGTCGGCATTCCGGACGCGCCGCGCCGCTTCGCTGCCTGGCCGCACGAACTCTCCGGCGGCATGGCCCAGCGCGTCCTCATCGCCATGGCGCTGATCAACGACCCTGTGTTGCTCATCGCCGATGAGCCGACCACCGGCCTCGATGTCACCGTCCAGGCGCAAATTCTCGAATTGCTGAAACGTGAAATGACTGCGCGCGGCCTCGCGACTTTGCTGATCACCCACGATCTCGGCATCGTCGCCCAGTATTGCGACCGTGTCGCCGCCATGTTCGCCGGCACCATCGTGGAGGAAGGCAGCGTCGCCGATGTCTTCGCAGCCCCGCGCCATCCATATACGGCCCGCCTGATCGCCAGCGCGCCAGACCGCGTTGATCTCTCCTCTCGCGCCCAATTCGCCGGCGCCCCACCCGACCTGACCGCGCTGCCCGAAGGCTGCGTCTATCGCGACCGTTGCCCGCGCGCGCAATCCGCCTGCGCAATCCCACCACCGAAAGCCGATTTCGGCAACGGCCACGCTGCTTTCTGCCATTTTCCGGAGCCGGCATGAGCGCGGCCCTGCAGCTCGACGATATCGTTCGCCGCTTTCCCGGCCCTCAGCGCGGCCTGTTCGTCCACGCGCTGAACGGCGTCTCGCTCACCGTCAATGCCGGCGAGACCGTCGCCCTGGTCGGCGAATCAGGCTCCGGGAAATCCACCCTCGGCCGCATCGCCGTCCGTCTGGACCGCCCCGATGAAGGCACTGTCACCATCGCTGGGCGCGATACCACCAGGCTGAGTCTCGCCTCCCTGCGCCCTCTGCGCGCCATGATGCAGATGGTCTTCCAGGACCCCTGGGGCACCCTCAATCCCCGCCGCTCCATCGGTGCCGCGATCGAGGAACCTCTCGTCCTGCATGGCAAACTCGACGCCACCGCGCGCCGCGCGACGGTGCTGCGCATGCTGGAACGCGTACGCCTGCAACCCGAACTCCTCACCCGCTATCCCGCGCAACTCTCCGGCGGCCAGCTGCAACGCGTTGCCATCGCCCGCGCCCTGGTCACCAATCCCAAACTGGTCGTGCTGGACGAGCCGACCTCCTCGCTCGATCTCTCCGTCCGCGCCGATATCCTGCAACTCCTGCGACAATTGCAGGAGGAATTCGGGACCGCCTTCCTCTTCATCACCCACGATATCGGCACCGTCCGCCTGATCGCCGACCGGATCATCGTGCTCTATCTCGGCAGCATCATGGAGGAAGGCCCCGCCACCTCGGTGCTCGCCTCCCCGCGGCACCCCTACACGCGTGCGCTGCTCTCCGCCGAACCTGGCACCTTCCCCGGCCAGCATCGCCAGCGCATCATGCTCGACGGCGAAATCCCCAGCCCGCTCAACCTGCCGCCAGGCTGCCCCTTCGCCACGCGCTGCCAATACGCAATCCCCGCCTGTGCCAACGCCAAACCGCAACTCGTCCAAGGTGTCGCCTGCATCCGATCGCGCGAGATCGGGGAGCAGCCTGCAATGAGAGAATAACAATGGAACCGTTCCAACTCACCGCCGCCCAGGCCGCAGCCGCGCTTGCCGATGGCAGTCTCGATTCCGAAACCCTCACCCGCTCCTGCCTCACCCGCATCGAATCGCGCGATGCCGACATCAAAGCCTGGAGCTATGTCGATCCGGCCCAGGCACTCCGCACCGCCCGCGAGCTCGACAAACAGCCACGACGTTCCTCGCTGCATGGCGTGCCCATCGCCATCAAGGACATGATCGACACCGCCGACCAGCCCACGCAGCACAATTCGCCCATCTATGTCGGCCACCAGCCCAGCCACGACGCCGCATGCGTCGCCGTGCTGCGCGCCGCCGGCGCGATCATCCTCGGCAAGACCGACACACATGAATTCGCCTCCGGCGGCCGCCTCGCCGCATCCCGCAATCCGCATGATCTGACACGCACCGCCGGCGGCTCCTCCTCCGGCTCCGCCGCCGCGGTCGGCGATTTCCACGCCCCGCTCGCACTCGGCACGCAAACCGCGGGCTCCACCATCCGCCCGGCCTCCTTCTGCGGCATCTTCGCCATGAAGCCGACCTGGAATGCGATGCCGCGCGAAGGGGCCAAGATCTATTCGCTCACGCTGGACACGATCGGCTGGTTCGGCCGCTCCGTCGCCGATCTCGGCCTGCTCAGCGATGTCTTCGCCGTCTCCCGCCGCCCCTGGACGCCAAACGCCGGCACCAAGGGTCTGCGCATCGCCCTCTGCCGCACGCCCTACTGGCACGAAGCCTCCCCCGAATCGCAATCCATGGTGGAAGACGCTGCCGCCGTACTCCGCAAATCCGGCGCCGTTGTCGAAGAGCTTTCCCTGCCGCCGGAATTCGCCACCGCCAACGACCTGCAGAACATCATCATGCGCGGCGAGGGCCGCCCCGCCTTCCTCGCCGAATACCGCAATGCCTTCGATCTGCTGCACAAGGATTTCCGCAACCGTGTCGAGGATGC
>CANJOG010000047.1 GCA_947475475.1 Acetobacteraceae bacterium | reverse complement strand
GGCGCGGCCGGCGTGCTGGTGGTCAATGAGGCCGGGCTGAAGCGGCTGGGCGCCAAGCCGCTGGCCCGCATCCACACCATGACCGTGCTGGGCGGCGATCCGGTGATCATGCTGGAAGCGCCGATCCCGGCGACGGAGAAGGCGCTGAAGCGGGCTGGATTGTCGATCAATGATATCGGCCGCGCGGAAGTGAACGAGGCGTTTGCCTCGGTGCCGCTTTCCTGGGCGAAAGCGTTGGGTGCCGATCCGGCGCGGATGAATGCGCTCGGCGGCTCGATCGCGCTGGGCCATCCGCTTGGCGGATCGGGGGCGCGCATCATGACCACGCTGATCAATGAACTGCGGCGCGAAAAACTGCGCTACGGCCTGCAGACCATGTGCGAAAACGGTGGCATGGCGAATGTCACCATCATCGAAGCTCTCTAAAGTTCTGAGAAGGAGAAAGCGTTTCCATGCAACTCGATAGTTCAGTTTCCGCCGTCATCACCGGCGGCGCGTCCGGCCTCGGTGCCGCCACCGCCATTGCGCTGCGCGCGCTTGGCGTGAAGGTCGCGCTGTTCGACATCAATGTCGAAAAGGGCGAGGCTTTCGCCCGCGAAATCGGCGCCACCTTCGTGAAGGTCGATGTGACCTCCGATGCGGAAGTCGATGCCGGTTTCGCCACGGCGCGTGCCGCCAACGGGCAGGAACGCATCATGGTGAATTGCGCTGGGCGCGGGAAGTCCGCCAAGACGGCGGGCCGTGACAAGGCGACGGGCGAGATCAAGCGCTACCCGATGGAATGGTATAACGCGATCATTCAGCTCAACCTCGTGGCGAGCTTCCGCTGCGCCTCGGCCTCGGCCGCGGGCATGCTGACGCTGCCGGCGATGGAGCCGGATGGCGAGCGTGGGTTGATCCTGTTCACCTCCTCGGTGGCCGCCCAGGACGGGCAGATGGGCCAGTGCGCCTATTCATCGTCCAAGGCCGGTCTCGTCGGCATGACGATCACGCTGGCGCGCGATTTCATGAGCGAGGGTATTCGCGTCAACACCATCCTGCCGGGCATTTTCGAAACCCCGCTGATGCTGGGCGCGCAGCCGAAGGTGCTCGAAGCGCTGGCCGCTTCGGTGCCGTTCCCCAAGCGTCTCGGCCGCCCGCCGGAATATGCGTCGCTGGCGCTGGAGATGATGCGCAACGTGTATTTCAACGGTGAGTCGGTCCGTCTCGACGGCGCGATCCGCATGGCGCCGCGCTAAGCAGTTCCGCCGATCCGGAAAACGGGGCCATCCTGGGCATTGCCTGGGATGGCCCTATTTTTGTGCGGTCTCTCTGTGCCGCGCAGGGCATGCCGTCAGGGCCATCCAGGGTCAGTGCGGAGCAAGCCCGGGGGGCAGCAGCATTGTGGCTGCGTCAGCGGCGGTGGCGACTTCCCTGCCCGCTGCCTTGGCCATGCGCACGACTTCGGCGATCAGATCGCTATTTGTTGGTTGGCCCAGCTCGGGATATGGATAATCCCCGAGCCCGATCGAAATATGACCGCCCAGGCGGATGACCTGCTCGGCATAGGCGAGCAGATTGCCGTTCACCGCCGAGGTCGTCCATTCGAGCTTCAGATCGTCGGGCACAAATCCAAAATGCGCTTGCAGGCCATGCCAGTTTGCCGGATGGCCAGTCACGATAGGCGCGTTGGTCAGCGCATAGGTCATATAGACCGGCTCTTCCAGCCAGCCCATGTCGTGAAATGTCACCATCTGCCGGGTTGTGCCGACCGACCATGAGCCGAGATAGGGCTTGACGCCCAGCGCACGCATTTTCTTGAGGTAATATTCGACAGCGCTGGTGCGGTTGATGAACACCGTGTCTTTCGTGAGATACTCGCGCTTCTTCGCGTCGTAGAGATCAGCGACCAACGTGCCGACTTCGACGGTGGCGAAATCCGGCTTCAGGGACGGGTCCTTGCACAGTTCCTCGATATGCCGCATCCGCTTCTCGGGTGGTTCACCATCGATGTTATTGCCCAGGGTCAGGTGGATGAGGATTTTGCTGTCACGGCGAATCTGCCTGATCGACTGGGCGAAGTTTTCGGGGGTGAAATCGGGGCCGCCCTCCGGCGTCCTGGCGTGATAATGCACAACCGAAGCGCCGGCGGCGTGACAGGCCTGCGTGTCGCGGGCGATCTCGTCGGCGGTAAAGGGCACGTTGGGGTTTTCCTCGCGCCCGGCCCATTCATTAAGCCGCGCCTCGATGATCAGCTTTTTCATGTTCTTGCCTTTTGTGACCCTAAACGCAGCCCGTTGCCTGAGCCTAATTGTGTTGATTTTCCGGAACAAGGGGGCGCTGCCTCCATTCCAGATGGACCATGCCAACCCCGGGGGGGGATTTGCCCGGACGGCCCTTTCCTGCTTCACTGAGCGCAACAATCGTGAGGAGACCGCCCATGTCCGCAAACATGACCCCGCGCCTCGCCGGCGAGGCGCCCGCCGGTATCAGCCCAGAAGAGTGGCAGGCCCGCGTCGATCTCGCCGCCTGCTACCAGCTGATCGATCTCTATGACATGACCGATCTCTCCTCGAACCATATCTCCGTGCGCGTTCCGGGGCCGGAGGATCACTTCCTGCTCAATCCGCTCGGCATTATGTATGATCAGATCACCGCCTCCTCGCTTATCAAGGTCGATGTGAATGGCAATGTGATCAGCGGCGAGACGCGGCAGATGAATTATGCCGGGTTCGTGATCCATAGCGCGGTGCATATGGCGCAGCGTGAGCTGGTGTGCGTGCTGCACACGCATACGCGCGCGGTCAACGCGATCGCCGCGCTGAAGGCCGGCTTGCTGCCGCTGACGCAGAAGGCCTGCTCGATCATGAACTTCCTGCGTTACCATGATTGGGAAGGCCCTTCGCTGCATATCGATGAGCGCGAACGGCTGATCAACGATATCGGTCCCGGCGGGCGCTGCGTCATCCTGCGCAACCATGGCTCGCTGACACTTGGGCAATCGGTCGCCGAAGCCTTCGTCTGGGCGCAGCGTCTGGAGACGGCCTGCCGGTATCAGGTGGACGCGCTGTCCTGCGCCGCGGCCGGCTATGCGTTGCAGATGCCGTCCGAGGCGATGATCAAGCGCGCCGCCGATATCGGCTCGAAAGTGTATGTGCCAGGCGGGTTCATGGAAACCGGCACGCTGGAATGGGCCTCGCTGTTGCGCAAGCTTGAGCGCGAGCGCGGCACCTCGTACCGGACCTGACCGGGCGCGCTGGAACAGGAACGAGGGGAGCACTGGCTCCCCTTTTTCATTGCCGGGGCCGCTTTTGCTGTGGGGCAGGCTTCTGTATTCTGGCCCGGAAGTTTTCACTCTGAGCAAGGACGAGGCGCATGAACCGCATACTAGGCCTGACGCTCTCGGCGATCGTCGCGCTGTGCATCACCGGCGCCGCGCGGGCGCAGACGATGATCCGCTTTGGCAGCGCGTCAAATTCCGTGATCATCTCGCCGTTGCTGCTCTCGCAGATCGAGCCGGATATCTGGGGCAAGCAGGGCATTGCCATCACGGTCACGGATTTCCGCGGCAATTCGTCGAATTGCGTGGCCGCCGTGATCGCGCAGGCGATGGATGTCTGCCAGGTCGGCACCACCTCCGGCACCGATGCGATTGCCGAGGGTGCCGATCTGAAGGTGATTGCCGTCAATACCGGGCCGATCAATGAGATCGTGCTGTCAACGAAAACCGTTGAGAGGCTCGGCGTAAAGCCGGACGCACCAGTGGCGGACCGGGTTCGCGCGCTGAAGGGTCTGCGTATCGTCTCCTCCGCGCCCGGCACGGCACATTACGTGACGCTGACCTATATGCTGCGGCAGGTGGGCTTGCAGATGTCGGACCTGCAATTCCGCACGCTCGGCGATCCGCTGGCGATGATGCAGAGCATTCGCAACAATGCGATTGACGGCGCGCTGTGGAGCATTGGCTCGCTGGGCGGCAATATCTCGGACGGCACCGGCGTGCGCTGGATCAGCATTCCGCATGGTGACGTGCCGGAACTGCGCGAAGTGCCGTATGTGAGCATCTATGCGCGCGGTGACTGGGTGCAGAAAAATCCTGAACTGGCCGCGAAGATTCAGGCCGGGCTGGCCGAAGCGATCGACCGGATCAAGAAAGATACCGGCAATCCCTCGCCGCGCATCAAGGAGCGCTTCTTCCCGCAGCTCGACCAGGCGATCTGGGATGATGGCTATGCCCAGGCGCGCACCGCCTTCCTGCCGGGTGCGAAGGCGACCGCCGCCGGCTGGGCGCAATTGCTGAAATTGCAGGAAGAGGCGACGAAAAAGGACTATGCGCGCGCTGCCTTCGACAAGGCGTTGCTGCCGCAAGCGCGGGCCAATTGATGGGCGAAAATCTGCTCGAACTGGCCGGCGTCACCTTCGGCTTTGAGGAGGATGCGCCGCCGATCGTCGAGCATTTCGATCTCTCGGTGCAGCGCGGCGGCTTCGTCGCCCTGCTCGGGCCGAGCGGCTGCGGCAAATCGACCTTGTTGAACATGGCGGCCGGATTGCTGAGCCCCTGGGAGGGTGAGGTTCGATATGGCGGCGCCAAACTTGCCGGTCTGAACAGGCAGGTTGGCTATATGACGCAGGGTGACACGCTGCTGCCCTGGACCACCGTGGCGCGCAATATAATGCTGCCGCTGGAATTGCGTGGCACGCCGAAAGCCGAGCGCGGACCGAAGCTGGAACAGGCGCTGGCGCTGGTGAATCTGGGCGAGGCGCGGGACAAATACCCGTCTGAGCTCTCCGGCGGCATGAAGCGCCGCGCCCTGCTCGCGCGCTCGCTGATCTACGATCCGCCGATGCTGCTGATGGATGAGCCCTTCGGCGCGCTGGACGCGCAATTGCGCGAAGTGATGCACAAGGAATTGCTGGCGACTGTCGGCAGGCTGGGCACCAGTGTGCTGTTCGTCACCCATGATATTTCCGAAAGTATCCTGCTGGCGGACCGCATTCTCGTCCTCGGCGGGCGGCCGTTGCGCTGCCTGGAAGAGATCACGCCGCCCTGGAGCAAGCCGCGCGACCTCGATGCGGTGCGGGGCTCGGCCGCGTATCTGGCGCTGGAAATCCGGCTGCGCGGCCTGCTGCGCGAGGCGAATGACCTCACCCTGGCGCAATCGCCCAAATCGCCCGGAAAAGCCGCATGACCGGCAAGCAACGGCGCTACAAGCTGGTCACGACCTTCTGGCAGGTGGTGCTCATCGCCACCCTGCTGGCGCTGTGGGAATACGCCTCGGATCGCTGGGTGCCGGCGCTGTTCGTCAGCAAACCCTCCGTCATTGGCGCGACAATCTGGAAATGGCTGGGCGACGGCACCTATGCCAATAATCTCTGGGTGACGATCGAGGCCACGCTGATGGGCTTCGTCAGTGGCGCCGTCGCCGGCATGCTGGCCGGCTACGCCACCGGCGCCTGGCGGCGGCTCGGCGATATTCTCGCCCCGCTGATCACCGCCTTCTACACCCTGCCCCGCCTGGCGCTGGCGCCGCTGTTTCTGCTGTGGTTCGGCATCGACATCGAATTCCGCGTGGTGTTCGCCGCGACGATCGTGTTCTTCCTTGTCTATTACAACACCTTCTTCGGCGTGCGCGATGTCAGCGCCGAGTTGATCGCCGCCGTGCGCATCATGGGGGCCAATCGCTTCCAGCTCGCATGGCGCGTCATCCTGCCCGCCGCCCTGGTCTGGGTCGCGGCCGGGCTGAAAATCTCCGTCCCCTACGCACTGGTCGGCGTTGTCGTCGCCGAAATGCTGGTGTCCAACTCTGGGCTCGGCTTTCTGCTCGCCTCTAATGCGAGCCAGTTTTCCGCCGCCGGAACCTTCGCCGCCATTGCCGGATTGCTGGTGATCGCCTTGGTGAATGACTGGCTGCTGACGCTGCTGACGCGCCGGGCCTTGCGCTGGAAAACGCTGGGGCTGGGCGGGCAATAAGGCGGGTAATCGGTGCGCCGGCGTCTTGCGCCCGGCGCGTGCCATCCCAGCTAATATGGTTCGGCTTCGCGCGCGGCATCGCGGCGCACAGGCGACAGGTGGAATGAATGGCTTCGGGACTGGCGGCGCTGCTCGACGATATCGCAGCGATTGCGAAAATCGCCGCGACCTCGCTGGATGATGTCGTCGGCGCGGCGGGCAAGGCCGGGTCCAAGGCGCTCGGCGTGGTGGTGGACGACACCGCCGTGACGCCCTCCTACGCAGTCGGGTTCACGCCGGATCGCGAATTGCCGATTGTCGCCAAGATCGCGCTGGGATCACTGCTCAACAAGATGTTCCTGCTCTTGCCGGCAGCCTTGCTGCTGAGCGCCTTCGCGCCCTGGGCGATCACGCCGATCCTGATGGCCGGTGGCGCCTATCTCAGTTTCGAGGCCGTGGAGAAGATCGCGGAGCATGTCTCCGGCCATGACGACACCATCGTGGCGACGGAGCTGGCGCTGAGTTCGAAGGCGCTGGAGCGCGCCAAGGTCTTCGGGGCGATCCGCACCGATCTGATTCTCTCCGGCGCAATCATGGCGATTTCACTGGCAAGCGTGGCGGACAAGCCGCTGGGCGTGCAGGCCATGGCGCTCGCCGTGGTCGGCGTGCTGATCACGGTGGGCGTCTATGGCGTGGTCGGGCTGATTGTGAAGATGGATGATATTGGCCTGCATCTTGCGAAACGGCGGGGGCGGTCCACACAGGCGCTGGGGCGCGGCCTGGTGCGGGCGATGCCGGCATTGCTGAATGGGCTGACGGTGGTGGGCACGGCGGCGATGCTCTGGGTGGGCGGCGGCATCATCCTGCACGGGCTGGAGCATTACCACATGCCGATGCTGCCCCCGCTGGTGGAAGGCTTCACGCATTGGGCAGGCAGCGCGCCGGTTCTCAGCGATTTCTTCGCCTGGCTGGCCTTCGCGGTGGCGTCAGCGGTGGCAGGGCTGGTGGTCGGCGGGGTGATTGTCGGGGTCATATCCGGGGCGGCCAGGCTGGTGCATCGGCACTGAGCGCGCTCAGTTCCTCGGCAGGCGGGCGGTTGCCGGCGCGTCCGGATTCTGGGCACGATGGCGCAGCAGATGATCGGCCAGCACACAGGCCATCATCGCCTCGCCCACTGGCACGGCGCGGATGCCGACGCAGGGATCGTGGCGGCCCTTGGTGAGCACCTCCACATCATTGCCCTGCCGGTCCACTGAACGGCGCGGCGTCAGGATCGAACTCGTGGGCTTCACCGCGAAGCGCGCAATGACCGGCTGGCCGGTGGAGATGCCGCCGAGCACGCCGCCGGCGCGGTTGGAGGAGAACTGGACCGTGCCATCCTCCATCCACATCTCATCGGCATTCTCCTCGCCGCGCAATTCGGCGGCAGCAAACCCGTCGCCGATTTCCACGCCTTTGACGGCATTGATGCTCATCAGCGCGCTGGCGAGATCGGAATCGAGTTTTCCGTAGATTGGCGCACCGAGTCCGACGGGGACGCCCTCGGCGATCACTTCGATCACGGCGCCGACGGAGGAGCCCTGCTTGCGGATGCCGTTGAGATAGTCCTCCCACAGCAAAGCGGTTTCGCGGTCCGGACAGAAGAATGGGTTGTCGTCGACGGCGGACCAGTCCCAGCGTGCACGGTCGATGCGGTGCGGCCCGATCTGCACCAGGGCGCCGCGAATCCGCACGCTGGCGCCGAGCACTTTGCGGGCGATGGCGCCGGCGGCGACACGCATGGCGGTTTCGCGGGCGGAGGACCGGCCGCCACCGCGATAATCGCGGATGCCGTATTTCAACTCATAGGCGAGATCGGCGTGGCCCGGACGGAAACGCTGGGCGATATCGCCATAATCCTTGGAGCGCTGGTCAACATTTTCGATCTGCAGGGCGATCGGCGTGCCGGTCGTCATGCCTTCGAAGATGCCGGAGAGGATGCGGACCTGGTCCGGCTCCTGGCGCTGGGTGGTGAATTTCGACTGGCCGGGGCGGCGCTTGTCGAGGAAGGGCTGGATGTCCTCCTCGGTCAGCTTAATGCGCGGCGGGCAGCCATCGACGACGCAGCCGATCGCCGGCCCGTGGCTCTCGCCCCAGGTGGTGACACGGAAGAGCTGGCCGAAGGAATTATCGGACATGCGCGGCGCCGCGTCAGCTCTCGACTGAGAAGTCGGGCGCCAAGGGATTCTTCATGCCGACGATGTGATAGCCACAATCGACGTGATGCACTTCGCCGGAGACGCCGCGGCCGAGATCGGAGAGCAGGTAGAGCGCCGAGCCGCCGACTTCCTCGATGGTGACATTGCGGCCGAGCGGGGCGTTATGCTGGTTCCACTTCAGGATGTAGCGGAAATCGCCGATGCCGCTGGCGGCCAGTGTCTTGATCGGGCCGGCGGAAATCGCGTTGACGCGGATATTGTCGACGCCGAGATCGGCCGCGACATAGCGCACGCTGGCTTCGAGCGCGGCCTTGGCGACCCCCATGACGTTGTAATGCGGCACCCATTTCTCGGCGCCGAGATAGGTCAGCGTCAGCATCGAGCCACCGCCGGTCATGAGTTTTGCGGCGCGCTGGCAGACGGCGGGGAAGGAATAGGCGGAAATATCCATCGCCTGCAGGAAGGCGTCGCGCGGCGTATCGACGAAACGGCCGCGCAGATAGTTCTTATCGGCCCAGCCGATGGCATGGACCAGGAAGTCGATTTTCGGCCAGACCTTGCCGATTTCGGCGAAGGCGGCGTCGATGCTCTCATCGTTGCCGACATCGCAGGGGATCACCAATGTGGAGCCGACGCTCTCGGCCAGCGGGCGGACGCGGCGCTCCAGCGCCTCCCCCAGATAGGTGAAGGCGATCTCGGCCCCTTGGGCGGCCAGGGCGCCGGCGATGCCCCAGGCGAGGGAGCGGTCATTGGCGACGCCCATGATGACGCCGCGCTTGCCCTGCATCAGCGTCCCGCGCGGGTGTGGAATTTCGGCTGGCTCGTTGGTTGCCATAGTCCAGGCATCCCCTCTGCATTGCGGGTGGCGTGGATGCGTGGTGGCATATCGGCGCGCAACGGGGCAAGAGGGGGCGGCCCAAACTGCCTCCAGGGAGCGCCGATTGGGGCCATTGAGTGCGGAGATGACGAGTATGCAGCCAATCGCGGAAACCGCCGACCCCTTTGCCCTGTTTGCGGACTGGTTCGCCGAAGCGGCGTCCAGCGAGCCGGCCGATCCCAATGCCATGGCGCTGGCGACCGCCACCGCCGGGGGCATACCCTCGGTGCGCATGGTGCTGCTGAAGGGCTGGGACGGGCAGGGTTTCGTCTTCTACACCCATGCGAGCAGCCGCAAGGGCCAGGAAATGGCGGAAAACCCGCATGCCGCACTGCTGTTCCACTGGAAATCGCTGACCCGGCAGATCCGCATTGAGGGGGTGCTGTCGCATGTCAGCGCGGTGGAGGCGGAT
>CANJOG010000046.1 GCA_947475475.1 Acetobacteraceae bacterium | reverse complement strand
GCCACCGAACGGCGCATTTTCGTGCCCTTCAATGCCCTGCCGGATCTCGTCAAGCAGGCCTTTATCTCGGCAGAGGACCAGAATTTTTGGACCCATCGCGGCGTTGACCCGATTGCCATCCTGCGCGCCGCCGTCACCGATTTTCAGCAGATGGGGCAGGGCCGCCGGCCCATTGGGGCCTCGACCATCACCCAGCAGGTGGCGAAAAACATGCTGCTGGCCAACAGCGAAGTCTCGCTCGCCCGCAAGGCGCGCGAGGCGCTGCTGGCCATCCGCATCGAGAAGGCGCTGGAGAAGGAGCGGATTCTCGAGCTCTATCTCAACGAGATCTATCTCGGCCTGCAATCCTATGGCGTGGCCGCCGCCGCCCAGGCCTATTTCAACAAATCGCTTGAAAGCCTGACGATTTCCGAAGCCGCCTTCCTTGCCGCCCTGCCCAAGGCGCCGAACAACTACAACCCGTTCCGCTTCCCCGAAGCGGCCCGTGCCCGGCGCGACTGGGTAATCGACCGCATGGCCGATGACCGCGCCATCAGCCAGGACCTGGCGCGCGCCGCCAAGGCCGAGCCGATCCGCCCCGCCGCCTATCGTCGGCCGGAGATCGCTGCTGGCTCGGACTGGTTTGCCGAGGAAGTGCGCCGCAATCTGGTGGACAAATTCGGCGCCGATACGTCGACTCAAGGCGGGCTGGTAGTGCGCACCAGCTTCGATCCGGCCTTGCAGGCCGCTGCCGACAAATATCTGCGCGAAGGCCTGCAGGCCTATGACCGCCTGCGCGGTGGCTGGCGCGGGCCAGTGGCAAAAGTGGATGCCTCCGCCGCGCTGAAGACGCGCTGGAATTCGGACCTCGCCCAGATGACCCGCCCGCCGGGCATGCTGCAGGACTGGCGGCTCGCCATGGTTCTGGAAGTGACCGACCAGGAAGCCAAGGTTGGCGTCGTGCTGCCGTCGTCGCCGGGCGCTGCCCCTGCGCCAGCCGGTGCTGCCCCGCCTGCCAATTCCCGCATCCTGCCCATGCCGTTCGCCGAGACCAACTGGGCGCGCCAGCCCGGCCCGCCTGGCGGCCGCCCCGGCCCGGCCCCGCGTAAGATGAGCGACGTGGTCAAGCCAGGCGATGTTGTGATGGTCGAGCTGATGCCCGAAGTAAAACCCCAAGGCAAAGTCCCGGCCCGGCCGGAGCGGCTGGCTTTGCGCCAGATTCCGCAAGTGCAGGGCGCGTTGGTGTCGCTGGAAGTGGCGACCGGCCGTGTCTTGGCCATGTCCGGAGGCTGGAGTTTTGAGACCAGCCAGTTCAACCGCGTCACCCAGGCCAGTCGCCAGCCGGGGTCGAGCTTCAAGCCGATGGTCTATCTGACCGCGATGCAGGCGGGGATTTCGCCCAGCCAGAAATTCCTCGATGCGCCCTACGTGAAGAATCTGGGTGCCGCGGGAAGCTGGCGGCCAGGCAATTACGAAGGCAATTTCAGCGGGCCGATGCCACTGCGCGTGGCGCTGGAGAAATCGCTCAACCTCGTCACCGTGCGCGTCGCCGAACAGGTGGGCATGGAAGCCGTGGCGCAGACCGCGATCCGGTTCCACGTCGTCGACAACATGCCGCGCGTGCTGCCCGCCTCGCTCGGCGCGGTCGAGACCACCGTGCTGCGCCAGGCGGCAGCCTATGCATCGCTTGCCGCTGGGGGGCGCGAAGTCACCCCGACGCTGATCGATTCCGTGCAGGATCGCGAGGGCCGCGTGATCTGGCGCCCCGATGTCGCGCTTGCCTGCGCCAATTGCGATGACCCGACGCGCCCGCCCGAAATCCTGGACGATCGCGCGCAGCTCTCCGATCCGCAGAGCGTGTTCCAGCTCACCATGATGCTCAACGGCGCCGCCACCCGCGGCACCGGGGCGCGCGCCTCGCAGGGGCTGGGAAGGCCGATCGCTGGCAAGACCGGGACCACACAGGATTTCAACGACGCCTGGTTTGTCGGCTTCACGCCCGATATCGCAACCGCTGTCTGGGTTGGCTACGACAATCCGCAAAGCCTGGGCGAAGGCGAGACGGGCGGCTCCATCGCCGCCCCGATCTGGCACGATTACATGGCCGTGGCCCTTCGCGATCGTCCGAAGCTCGATTTCGTGCCGCCCGAGGGCGTGCTGGTCGCTAAATGGGAGAGCGGCTACGGCCAAGTGACCGATGCGTTCAAGCCCGGCCAAGTTCCCGGTGAATCGGGCAGCGTGGCCTCTGGTGATGCCGCCTCCACCGCCGCTTCTGCTTCTACTGCTGGAGCCCGAGGCGGAACACCGACCGCATCTGGCGGCGGCGGGATCGACAGCGGGATGGGCGGGTTGTATTAGGCCCGCCCTTGCGGGTTTTTATCGTTTTTGAAAGCCAGATTGAGCCATGTCCGCCGAATCCGACTCCCTCAACGAGCAACTCAAGCAGTCGATCGCACTGCTGAGGAGGCATCTTTGACTGGGATGTCGCGACTGCCCGCCTTGCCGAACTGAACCACCGCGCCGAGGATCCAACCCTCTGGAATGACGCGGAGGCCGCGCAGAAACTCATGCGCGAGCGCAACAAGCTGGCCACCCAGATCGAAGGCCTGACCAAGATTGAGGCCGATATCACTGACACGCTCGAGCTGATCGCGATGGCTGAAGCCGATGCCGATGCGGCGATGGCAGCCGAAGGTATCGCCGCGCTCCGTGCCATGGCCGAGGATGCCAAGAAGCGCGAGATCGTCGCCCTGCTCTCGGGCGAGGCAGATGGCAATGACGCCTATCTCGAAGTGAATGCCGGGGCCGGCGGCACCGAGGCGCAGGACTGGGCGGAGATGATCCTGCGCATGTACATGCGTTGGGCCGAGCAGCATGGCTACAAGATCACGTTGATGGAGCAGAGCGAAGGCGAGCAGGCCGGCATCAAGTCGGCGACGCTGCAAGTCAGCGGCCCGGATGCCTATGGCTGGCTCAAGACCGAATCCGGCGTGCATCGCCTGGTGCGCATCTCGCCCTTTGATGCCAATGCACGGCGGCAGACCAGCTTCGCCAGCGTGTGGGTCTATCCGGTGGTGGATGACACGATTGAGATCGAGGTGAACGAATCCGACCTCAAGGTCGATACATTCCGCGCCTCGGGAGCTGGTGGCCAGCACGTCAACAAGACCGAATCGGCCATCCGTATCACGCATATTCCGTCCGGCATCGTCGTTGCCTGTCAGACCGACCGCAGCCAGCACCGCAATCGAGCCACCGCGATGGCAATGCTGAAGGCGCGCATGTACGAACAGGAATTGCAGCGGCGCGAGGCCGTTTCCCAGGCGCAGGAAAACGCCAAGACCGATATCGGCTGGGGGCACCAGATCCGGAATTACGTGCTCGCTCCCTATCAGCTGGTGAAAGACCTGCGCACAGGCGTCGAAAAGGGCAATCCGGATGCGGTGCTGGATGGCGAGTTGGACGATTTCATGGCCGCCGCATTGGCCGCGCGCGCGGGTGCGACACGCAGCGAGGCAAGCGCCCAGGCTCGCTAAGTTTGCGCGCGTGATTTAGCTTGCTCCCGGTTGAATGGATGCAAACCGGGAGGGCGGCATGAAGCTGACAGTATCGAGCCATGGGACGGCGCTGCGTGATTACGCAAAGCTGGCGCGGCATGCGGATGCCCTCGGCTACGAGTCCTTCTTCGTGCCGGACCATATGGTCGCACCGCTGGAATTCGATCCGGTCTATCCCTATCGCGAATCAGGCTTGCCGAGCTTTCGCCCGGAGACGCCCTTTGCCGACCCCTGGGTGATGGTCGGCCATCTCACCGCCGTGACGCAGCGCATCAAGCTCGGCGTCGGCGTGTTCATCCTGCCGATGCGCAATCCGATGGCGGCGGCGAAATCCATTGCCACGGCGCAGGATCTTTCCGATGGGCGCGTGCTGGTGGGTGTCGGCATCGGCTGGATGCGCGAGGAATTCGAGGCGCTCGGCGAGGCCTTCAAAGGCCGGGCAGAACGCACTGAGGAAATGCTCGCCATCATGCGCAAGCTCTGGACCGGCCAGCCGGTGGAGCATGAGGGCAAGTTCTATAATTTCAAGAAAGTGCAGATGTCGCCGGGTCTTTCTCAGAGCCCTCCGATTCTCTGGGGTGGATCGAGTCCGGCCGCTCTGGTGCGGGCGGCGCGCGTGGCGGATGGCTGGTACGGGCCGCCGAGCAGCTTCGAGGATAACGTGACTTTCCGCGCCGGCATTCTCGCGGAAGTCGAAAAGGCCGGGCGCGATCCGGCCGAGTTCGCTGTCTGGGCGCGCGCCAATGTGCCAGGCGATGCCGATCTGATCGCGCGCTATCGCGATGCCGGATTCTCCCAGCTTGGCCTGCGCCCGCCGCCGGAACAGGAATTGCAGGGACGGCTGGACTGGATGGAAAAGGTCATGCACTGGAACGGACGATGAAACTCGCGGTCTCACACGTCGGCGCCTCGATGCATGATCTCGGGCGGCTGGCGCAGCACGCCGAGCAGCTCGGTTTCGAAGCGATTTTCGTGCCCGATCATCTGGTGGCACCCCTGACATTCGATCCGGTCTATCCCTATCGCGAAAGCGGCATGCCGAGCTTCGGGCCGGAGACGCCGTTTGCCGATGCCTTCGTGCTGCTTGGCAATCTTGCTGCATTGACCAAAACGATTCGCCTTGGCGTCGGCGTCTATGTGCTGCCTTTGCGCAACCCCTTCGTCGCCGCCAAGGCCGCGGCCACGGCGCAGGAACTCTCGCGCGGCCGCGTCGTTCTCGGCGTCGGCATTGGCTGGATGCGTGAGGAATTCGAGGCGGTGGGCGAGGAATTCAAGGGCCGCGCGGATCGCACCGAGGAAATGCTCGACGTCATGCGCAAGCTCTGGTCAGGGGAGGCGGTGGAACATGAGGGGCAATGGTACAAATTCCCCGCATTGCAGATGTCGCCTGGAATCTCCAGCACACCGCCAGTGCTCTGGGGTGGATCGAGCCCCGCCGCGATCAAGCGTGCGGCGCGTGCCGCCGATGGCTGGTTCGGCCCGCCGACCGGATTTGCGGAAAACCTCGCTGCACGGGAGGCAATCCGGGCCGCCCTGGCCGCCGAAGGACGCGTTGAGACGAGCTTCGACTATTGGCCGAATGCCAATGAACCCGCGAGCGCAGAACTATTCACGCGCTATCGCGATGCAGGCTTCGTCCATCTCGGCGTGCGCACAATGGCGGACGCGTCGCTGGATGCCCGGCTCAGCTGGATGGATCTGGTTGCGCGCTGGGCCGGGTAGTAAGACTTTCCCTCAGATTGACTTTCGCTAGGCGCAATCACTTTCCCTTGAGCAGGGCGATGATCTTATCCTTGCTCTGCGCCACTGCATTCGGGTCGGGTGATCGATATCCTGCGGGCAAGTCTGTGCGGTACACTGAAAATTCGAACGGCGAACCGCCGAGGATCATGTTACCTTCGCGCGAGAGGATGAAATTTACCAGCAACTTCGCCGCATTCGGTTTCGGCGCGTTGCGCGAGAGGGTGATTGCAATCTCGTTGCCGGTTGTGTGCGCTGGGATCAACGCCTTCACTGGCGCGCCGACCTTGGCGACACCTTCGACAAGGCTGCCAATCGTAGGCAGACCGAGCGCCCCTTCGCCGGCGGCAACCGCCTGGATATTCGGTGCTCCGCTTTCGGTAATACGGAATTCGGTTTTACGAAGGTCGCGCAAATAGTCCTCGCCATAACTGCGCAGGACGAAATCCCAAAGCTGGATATAGGAATCCGTCGCGGCCGGGTCAGGCACAAGGATTTGCCCGCGCAAACTCGGATGAAGCAGGTCTGGCCAGTCAGCCGGCAATTTGATGCCGCGCCTGGCGACAAGTTCCTCATTATAGCCGTAGATCCAGGGCAACACCTGGATGATCGCAGCGCCATCCGCGCTGCGCAGCCATTTGCGCGGAAACTCGCCGCCCGTGATGGCGGGCAGATCGGCCGCCTCGGGCGCCACTGTCCAACCCTTGGCAAGTGCCGATGCCAGGAACGGGCCACTGCTCGCCGGCATGATGACATCCGCTGCGATCTTTCCCGATTCCGCCTCGGCGGAATAGCGCTGGGTCAACGGGCCGCTAGCCAGGCGCAGCACCCGCACATCGATGCCATACCGTCCGCGCATCGCCTCGACGATGCCCTGATTGACGCCGGGCACCAGCGACGAATACCAGGTCACGCTGCCCTCGCGCCGTGCGGCCTCAGCGAGGGATGCCAGATCGGCGCGGGCGGGCCGGGCAAAGCCCAGCGCGAGCGAGGTCGCCGGAATAGCTTGAAGCATAGCGCGGCGGCTGATGACTGTACGGCGTGACATGACCTGTCCCCTTGTTGCCGATCTTCTCAATTCGGATGCAGCACCACTGGCACATGTTCCAGCGAGCGCACCAGATAATTGGCCCCACGCCTGACTGGCCCTGTGATTTCGATACGTTTCACAGATGTGGCGTAACGGGCCAGCATCTTCTGAATCAGGAGCCGCGCGAGATGCGCGCCGAGACAGATGTGGGGCCCATCACCGAAAGTCAGATGATCGGCACCAACCGCTCCTTTGGAAAAGCGATCAAGCCGGACTTCATCCGGCGCATCATAATGCGCCGGGTCACGGTTGGCAGAAGCGTAGAGGAGCAGCACCGAGGTATCTGCAGGAATGGTCACGCCGTGAATGGTCATCTCTTGTGTTGTCACACGGCAAAGCCCCTGGGTGGTCGCCAGCACGCGCAAGAATTCCTCCGTCGCCGCGGGGATGATCTCGGGCTCTTCCCTGATTCGCTCGAGCAGATCGGGGCGTTCGGCCAATTGCTGCGTCAAGAACGAGAGAAAATGCGAGGTATTGCCATTGCCGCCGACCGCGAGGATGGCAAGATTGGCCTTGATCTCATCAAGCGACAACACACTGCCATCATGGCCGGTGCCGAACAGCTTGTCGCTCAGATCACGCGGCGTGTCCCGGCTGAAGATGCCGGCGTCGAGATCCGCCTGACGCTGCTGCGCAAAAGCTGAGAAATAGTCACGGAAGGCGGCAATCCGGGCAAGTGTTTCCGGATTGTAATTGCCGGACTGCACCGCCGAGGCTGCCGCCGCGCCGCGATTGACGAAAGCGTAGTCATCCTGGTTGATGCCCATCCATTCGCCCATCAGGCGGGGCAGATAGCGATCCGCCACCTCGGTCACGAAATTGACCTCCCGGCCGAGCGCGGCGGAGACCAGTTCGTTGGCCAGACTCTCGGCGAGTGGGTGGAAACGTAGCAGTTGCGCCGGCAGAAAATCCGAACTCAGCAACCGCCTGATGCGCGTATGCCTTGGCTTGTCGGAGCGTGAGAGTGACATCTCGCCGCTGCCGCCGCTTTCATTAGCGGTGAGGCCCGGCTTGGCGCGAATATGGCGTGGAGGGCGAAATCCGACTCCGCCGACACTGGAAAAATCGCGCGGCGATCGCGCCGCGGCCCGCACGTCCTTGTAGCGGCTGAGCACAAACGCCTCCAGCCGCGGCATGTAATAGACCGGCGCGTTGTCTCGCAGCCAGGAATAGGCCGGAAAGGGATTGTCAAGCACGGTCGCAAGCTGCGGATCGTATTCGACGCGTTCTTGTATTTCCTCCATGGCGTCAGCCGAACATCCCAGCCCGGATTTGTCAATCTGGGCCAAGATGCTCGTCCGGATCGGTCAATACAGCTTGCGGTAGAGCGGATGCAGCGGGCTAGAATCGAGAAACAATTCGAAGCCGGCCTTTTGCTGCCCGGCCTCCGTCTCATCCGGAAAGGCGTGGACGAATTCGATCCGCGTGATGCGTGACGCGATGCGCCAGGCGCCGTCGCGCTTCTCCAGCCGGTCAATATAGCGCGAGCCAACCATGCGCTGCATTTTCCGCTCACCCTCGACATAGCGGCGGCCGGTAAAGCTGGTGCTTTCAGCCTCGGCGGCCGAGCCCGTCACCTGCACTTGCGCCGGGTAGCAGTAATGGTAGCGGTTGATCAGTGTTGGCTCAGGACGAAGAATGATTTCGCACCATTCGTGCGCGCTCCCCTTAAAGAATCCGTAATCCACCTCGGCATCGTCGTGGAAGCAGGATTTCAGCATCGCGACATCTTTCCAGTCGAGCCCGCGCGCATAGCGCGAGCCAATCACTTCGCGAATTTCATCCTTGTCGAGCAGCATTTGCAGCGCGGCGTCGCGGTCCATGGCGTTTCCTCCTTCTCGTTACGCAGAAAAATGGCATGCCTCCGCGCAGCCGGCAATCTGTTCACTCGCCGTTGCGGAAGCCGGACACGCCGCGTTCGACCTGGGTGACATGACGGGGGGTAAACTGGCCAGCATGTTTCAGACCGCAGGAATGCGCGATCATCTCCACCTCATCAGCCACCCGCGCGGCATAGCGGGCCACGCGTTCGGATTTATCGGCCGGATCGAGGCCGGCGATAAGCCGGGGTTCGGACGCGGTCACACCTGTCGGGCATTTGCCGCTGCCGCATTTCATCGCCTGAATGCAGCCAAGCGCGAACATGAAACCGCGGGCGCTGACAACGAAATCCGCGCCCGTGCAGAGAGCCCAAGCGACCTTATCCGGAGTGATCAGCTTCCCCGCAGCGATGATCCGGATGCGATCGGCCAGCCCATACCGCGCGCGCGCGGCCACGACATCGGGCAGGGCCTGGGTGATCGGCAGGCCCACATATTCGGCCAGCGGCGCCGGGGCAGCGCCTGTGCCGCCCTCGCCACCATCAACGGCTATATAGTCCGGACAGGCTTGCGCCCGCGCCACGCAATCGGCGAACCAGGCATCGAGAAACTCCGGATCGCCAAGGCAGAATTTCACCCCGACCGGCTTGCCCGTCACCCGGCGCACGCGGGCGACGAAATCGCCCAGTTCGGTAATCGTACCGATATCGGTGTGCCGGTTCGGGCTGAGGCTCGGCTCGCCCTGCGGGATGCCGCGAATGGCGGCAATCTCCGCCGTTACCTTGTTACCGGGCAAAATGCCTCCCTTGCCGGGCTTGGCACCCTGAGCAAGCTTCACCTCGAAAGCGCGCACCTGGGGCAGGGCGGCGATGTCGCGTAATTTCTCTTCTGAAAGATGTCCGGCGGCATCGCGCACGCCATATTTCGCCGTGCCGATCTGCATGATCAGGTCTGCGCCACCTTGCACGTGGTAGGGCGAAAGCCCGCCTTCGCCGGTCGCCATCCAGATGCCAGCCTTTTTCGCCCCGAGCGACAGCGCGCTCACCGCAGCGCTGCTGAGCGCTCCATAGGACATGCCGGAGATGTTGAAGAAGCTACGCGGCGTGAACGGAGTCTGGCAGGCGCCCGGACCGGTGGAAATGCCGATCGGCTTGCTCTGCCAGGCCGATTTCTCTTCGTCCAGAACAGGAAAGGCGGAATTGCGGAAGACGAAGCGCGGAATCGTCTCGCTGCCAAAGCTGATGAGGTTGGAGAGGCCCTTGGCCGTCCGATAAATCCATGCACGTTCGAGCCGGTTGAACGGACGTTCGGCCCAATCCGGCAGATATTGATACTGCCGCATATATTCACCCCACATTTCCGTGAAGTAGCGGAAATGGCCGATGACGGGGAAATTTCGGAGGATAGCATGCCGTGTCTGCACCCGGTCATGCACATAGAGGGCGGCAATCAGCAACAGAATGATCACCAGCAAGGTCAGCATCGGCGTGTCTCCCGGCTCATGCGGCGAGCCGAGGGCAATGCCCCGGCGACCGGCCGTTCTTTTGGCGGCACTATGACCGCGACCCTGCCAGAATTATTGCACCCCAACGTGACGTTCTGATGATCGGCGCGATCACCCGCCCACGCGCCG
>CANJOG010000045.1 GCA_947475475.1 Acetobacteraceae bacterium | reverse complement strand
TCGGCCCGCGCGCCGGAGGGGGTGATGAGCATGTCGCCGTTTTCCAGGCGCACGCTGACATTGCCGGCGCTGGCCTGGTTCAGGCCGAGGCGGCCGACGTCGCGATAGAGGGCGGCGAGGTCGTCGCGGATTGTCGCTTCGTTCATACGGAAATTGTAGCGCGGAAGCGCGCAGCCGTAATCCGGGAAATGGTGCAGCCGACACCCCGGATTGCGCTTTGCTTCATCCGGGTTAGGGGCTTTGTTGTTTGAGCGGATGATTCAGACCTCCGGTGATTCTACCTTCGGTCATCATGCGCTAGCTCTTGGTTTTGCTGACCTTGTTGGCGATTGGCTTTTGCGCCAGCAGGAAGGTGGCGATCGCTTTGCGGTCGGCTTCGGTGAGGAATTTCAACCCGTCGCGGATGGCTTCGCGCATGGCGCCGCCGACATCGGTGCCGAGGGGGCTTTCGCCGGATTTGAGGAGTTCGGCAATCTCGTCGGGTGCCCAGTCGCCGATGCCGGTTTTCTTGTCCGGCGTGATGTTGGGGACGAGCTCGTTATCCGGACCCTCGGCATTTCCGGCGAGGAACAGGCTCTCGCGCATGGCGCCAAACTGGTTGCGGGGCGTGTGGCACTCGCCGCAATGGGTCAGCGCGCGGACGAGATATTCGCCACGATCGTATTCCGGGGATTTGCCGGCGGGCTTGAGCGGGGTGTCGGCGAAGAACAGCATCCGCCAGCCCCGCATCAGGATGCGCATGGAGAAGGGGAAGCGCAGTTCATGCGCGCGGTTGGCCCGTTCCACCGGTTTCAGGGTGAACAGATAGGTTTTGATGGCGCTGGCATCTTGCGCGGTCATCAGCGCGTAGCTGGCATAAGGGAAGACCGGATAATATTTGCCGCCATCGGGTGCGGTGCCATGGCGGAGCGCGCGATCGAAATCGGCATCCGACCAGGCGCCGATGCCGGTCTTTTTATCCGGGGTGATATTGGGCGTGTAGAAAGTGCCGAACGGCGTCTTCATTTCCCGCCCGCCGGCAAATGTGGCGCCGCCCTTGGCGGTGTGGCAGGCGATGCAGCCGGCGGCGCGAACCAGATAGGCGCCGCTGGCGGCACTGCCGGCGGCGGAAGTGGCCTGCTGGGCAGCGGCCCCCCCGCCTGTCGCGATCGCCATGGCCAGCACTGGCCTGGCGATCAGACAGGCGAGCCGGGGGGCGCGCGGCCGCATCAGGGTCAGTTCAACGTGGCGTATTTGTTATGGCAGGCATTGCAGCTATCGATCGCCGGCTTGATGGCGGCGGCGATCTTGTCCTTGTCGCCGGACTGCACGGCCGGCAGCAGGTCGGCAACCGCCTTCTGCAGATCGGCGGAGAGCTTGTCGAGATCGGCCTTGTTGGCCAGCGCCTCCGGCTTCATCTTGCTGCCGGTGACATCCGAGCCCGGCTCGAAGAGCTTGCTGTAGGAGGCGACGTTCTTCACCAGATCCTCGGCGGCGGTGACAGTGGCCGGCGAGTATTCAAGCTGGCCGCGCACGACGCGGTTGATCTGGCCGAACAGGGCGCGCCCATTGGCCCGCATGGTGTCGCGGCGCAGTTCGAAATTCGCTGTATTGTCCCCGGCGGCATAGGCGCCGGTGGCGCCGGCAGCCGCGATCAGCGCAATCAGCTTGCGCGCATTGGTCTTTGTTGCCACGTGGTCGGTCCCTGTTGGTCTCGCACCCTGGGGTGCGGGTTTCATTTTGGTCTCAAACCCACCCGAGAAGGTGATTCGGGGGTCGGCATTAAGACGCGGGGAGGGACAGCATATTCCATGCAGCGAAGCAACAAGTGCGTGCGGACGATTATTTCCCATTTGGTCCGGTTCGGACCTTTATGGCACGATCACGCCTCATCAAGCATGCGATAGAGCCAGTCATCCGGGGCCTTTGCGCCGAGCAGGATGGCGGGGTGGAGTTCGGCGGCGGAAAGCTGGTCCTCGCCGAATTCCCAGGCCGAGAAGATGCGGTTGAATTCGTTCAGGCCGCGGCGGCGGGCGATTTTCCACACCCCCTCGCGCTTCTCGAAGCGGTCCAGGTAGCGGCCCTCGACGAAGCGGTGCAATTCGCGCCCGCCGGGATCGGACCAGCAATGATGGGCGAGGAAACGACATTCACTGACGGCCACGTCGCCGCGCAGGTCGATCAGGATATTGCTGATCATGTGGGTGCAGATATCGAGCACCTCGACGGTGGAGATGATGAAATCGCAGAAATCATGCGATTTGCCGTCGAAGCCGGACTGGGTGGTGTGCGCGTCGGGGAAGAAGCAGGCCCGCAAGGCTGTGAGATCGGCGCGGTCGCAGCCGCGGCAATAGAGGGCGAGGATGTCGCTCATGTCCTGCTTGTCAGCGAGTGCCAGAAGGCGCGGATCGTCGGCCATGTTTTCCCCCTGCGGTATGGCGGTGCGGTGACTTTGGCCGCGAATCGGGGCGGTCCGCATTGCGCTATGTCAGTTGCGCGGAATCCTAGCCCGGATTGAGCGGAGCACAATCAGGGTTGGTGCGGATGGTGGGTGTCGACACATCTGACCAGCCTGTTAGCGGTCGGTCAGGCGCAGTTCGATGCGGCGGTTGCGGGCATAAGACGCGGGTGTCTGGGCGGCATCGAGTGGCTGGTTGTCGCCGAAGCCGGTGGCGGCGAGACGGTTGGCGGGAACGCCGGCAGCGACCAGAAGCTTGACCACGTTGATGGCGCGCTGGGCGGAGAGTTCCCAGTTTGACGCGAAGGTCCCGCCGGAGACGGGCTGGGCATCGGCATGGCCATCGACGCGCATCACCCAGGTCACGTCGGGCGGGATTTCACCGGCAAGCTGCTTGAGCGTGTTGGCGAGCTTGAGGATTTCCTCGGAGCCGGTGGCGGAGAGATCGGCGCTGCCGGTGGGGAAGAGCACTTCGGACTGGAAGACGAAACGGTCGCCGACCACCTGGATGCCGGGGCGGTTGGCCAGCACCTGGCGCAGCCGGCCGAAGAAATCACTGCGGTAACGC
This sequence comes from Acetobacteraceae bacterium, assembly GCA_947475475.1. Lineage (GTDB taxonomy): Bacteria > Pseudomonadota > Alphaproteobacteria > Acetobacterales > Acetobacteraceae > CANJOG01. Next base: position 6,891 of record CANJOG010000045.1, on the reverse strand, counting down.
TGGAGTTCCTCGACCTTGGCCGCGAGGGCAAGATTCAGTTGGGAACCAAGGTTTGCGATCTGCGCGTCCTTGTCGCGGCCGGATTTCTCGGCGATCTCCAGCGAGTCGCTGATCGCATTGAGCTGGGAGCGGAGCTGCTCCATCTGGCGGTTGAGCAGGGCGATCTGGGCGCGGGCGCTGTCGGAGTATTTCTGCTCCTCGGCGAATTGCGCGGCCAGGGCTGCACGGCGCTGCTCGTCGGTGAGTGCTCGGGCGGTGGCGTCGCGGACCTGTTTTTCGAGCTCTTCGCGCAGCGCCGTGAGTGCCCGGACCTGTTCGGCCATACGGGCGATATCGGACAGACGGGCCTCGATGGTGGCCTTGTCGGCACGCACTGTACGGTCCAGCTCGTCACGTGCCTGCTGCATGGCGCGGAGCTGGGCGGTGAGATTGGCGATGTCGGCAAGCCTTGCCTCGATGGTGGCCTTGTCGGCGCGCACGGTGCGTTCGAGTTCCTCGCGCGCGGCGCGGGTGGCGGCCAGCGAACTGGCCGCGGCATCGCCTGCGCCGACGATGTCGCCAAGCTGCTTCTGCAAGCCCTCGGCGCGCGCGGCGGCCGAGCGGGACTGGGTTTGGCTGTCGGAGAGCTGGGCGGTGAGCGCGTCGCGCTGGGTGCGGAGCTGGTCGCGCTCGGCAGCCAGACGGGTTTGCAGATCGGTGACGGCGGCGAGCTGGCGGCCGAGATCCTCGCGGGCGGAGTTCGACGATTGCAGGTCGCGGGTGAGTTGGGCGATGGATTGCCGCAATTCGCCGGAACGCTCGCGTTCGAGCGAGAGCATATCTGAGATTTCCGCCATCTGGCGGTTGAGCCGGTCGAGTGTGCGGTCCTTGCCGGACAGGGCCACCGAGAGGAAGGCCTGGGCCAGGATGAAGACCAGCAGGACGAAGATGATAACCATCAGCAGGGTGGACAAAGCGTCCACATAGCCAGGCCAGGCATTCAGCCCGTCATGCCCGCCATTGCGGCGGCGGAGCGCCATCAGGGAAAGTCCCTGATCATGATGAAGGGCCTTCGGAAATCGCCGCGATGGTGCGGGTCAGCACGCGGAGTTCGTTGCGCAGTTCGGCGGTGCTTTGCGCGCGGCCGGTTTCGGTCTCGGCGATCAGGCGCTGGAGATAGAGTTCGATATTGCGCAGATGGCCGCGGGCGGCATCGTCGGCGCCGTGTTCGGACATACGCTGCAAGGCCGGCGCGATCGCCATCTGCGCCTCGGCGATGCGCAGCATGAGTTGCTGGCTGGAGCGCATGGTCTCGGCGAGAGTGGAGAGCCGGTCATTCAGCGTCAGCATGGACTGGTGCTGCTGGGCGCGCTGGTCCTCGCCGCGCAGCATCACGTTTTGCAGGGATTCCATGTTCTCGGCGGTCTGTTCAAGCAGCGCCTGGACATAGGCGGGCACCGAGCCGCCCTCGCCCTCGCCGCCGAGCACGCCCGAGGAGAGGCGGGTGATGCCGGCGAGGAATTCCTCAAGCTCGTTGAAGAAGCGGTTCTGCGACTGGCCGGCGGTCAGATCGAGGAAGCCGAGCACCAGTGCACCGGAGAGGCCGAGCATCGAGGAGGAAAACGCCGTGCCCATGCCGCGCAACGGGCGGGTGAGGCCGGATTTAAGCTGCTCGAACAAAGCGTTGATATCGCCGGAGCCGACCGACATCGAGCCGATGACGTCCGAGACGGAGCTGACGGTGAGCAGCAAGCCCCAGAAGGTGCCGAGCAGGCCGAGGAAGATCAGCAGGCCGGTCATGTAGCGCGAGAGTTCGCGGCCTTCATCGAGGCGGCTCGCCAGACCATCCAGCACGGAGCGCATGGCGGGGGCGGACAGGGTAATGCGCTCCTGGCCATCACGCCCGGCGCGGCGGGCGGCGAGCATGGAGGCCATTGGCGCCAGCAGGCGCGGGGCAGGCAGCGAGGCGAGGCGGGCGCGGCCGGCCTGGAAGGCTTCCAGCCAGGCGACTTCCGGGCCGAGCCGGTGGACCTGGCGGATGTTCCAGAACACGCCGATCAGCAGCACCAGCACGATCAGGGCGTTGAGGATCGGATTGGCGGCAAAGGCGGATTCCAGCGCTGGGTAAAGTAGGACAGCGACAACCACCACCGCCAGCAGGAAGACCAGCATCCGCAGCAAATAGAGGGTCGGGCGGGTCATGCGGTCAGCCCCCGGTGGGTGGTTTGGGTGTGGATGGGGGGAAGGCGACCCGGTTGTCGGCGGGGCCGATGATGATATCGGCGCGATCAGCGACGCCGAGCGCCCGGTCGGGGCCGATGGCGCGGATCAGGATGCGTTCGGAAGCGATGCCGGCAGCGAGCAGGACAGAACGGGCGGCCATACCCCGCGCGAGCGAAAGGCGGCGCGGGGTCGAGGGGTCCTCGGGGACGCCGGGGGCGTAGGCGAGGATGGTGACGGGCTGGTCAGGTTTGGTCGCGGCGGTTGCGGCGAGTTTGCGGATCGCCGCCTCGGTGCGCGGATTGAGGTCGGCGCGGCCGGGGCCGAAGCTGATTGAGGTGCCGTCAATCAGTGGCGCGGCTTCGCCGGGGGCGTCGGCGGCAAGCGGGATGACCGGTGCGGCGGATTGGGCGCGGCGCGGCGAGGCGGCGGGCGGTGGCAATGTGGCCAGTGCCGGGGGGGCGTCGGGCAGGGTGATGGGCGGTGCGGCCGGGGGCGGCGCCGGTGCGGCAGGCGCTGCGGTGGCAGCGGGGGCGATTTTGGCGGGGGATGGGGCGTTGGCTGCGGGAGTTGCTGGCGCGATGACAGGCTTGGCCGGAACCTGTGCCGGACGCGGCTTCGGGGCTGCCGTGTAGGGCTTGCCCAGCGCGTCCAGGGCAGAATTGTTGATGGTGACCTGGGCTTGGGCCGGGACGGCCAGGGCGGCGCTCAAGGCAAGTAACACGGCCAGCGCGATGGCGCGGCCGGGGAGGGGCTTGCGGGCTCGTGTCGGAAATCTGCGCATCCGTACGAGTCCTAATCCTTTTGCCGGCGCCTCTCAACGCGTGAGAGGCGCCGGGGTCTCAGTTTGGCCGATTTGTAAGAATTATCAGGGCCAAAAAGCTCAAGGGCGTCCACGATAGGGGTTGGCGCCGTCCCAGCCCTCGGCGGCCTCGCGGATCGCCTTGAACATCAGGCGGCGGGATTCGGTGAGTTCGGCCATCTCGAAGGTGAATTCGGGATGGTCCTTGTGCTGGTAATAGCCGAAGCGGCCCTGCTCATTGGCGCCGACATGCACGGCTTCCCAGCCGGCGGCGAAGGCGGCGGTCTCGCGGGCCTGGAAATCGACCGGCCAGGAGGAGACGTGCTGGACCAGCAGCTCGTCGGGGTGGCGGTCCAGCCATTCATTGTAGATGGACGGCGCGCCGCGGACAGGCTCGATGATTTCGAGTTGCAGCGAGCCGGAATTGGCCAGACCCACCGACATGCCGAGATCGACGATCTGGCCACGGTAATTGGTGTTCGGGATGACCCGGTTCTCGGCCATGAACCAAGGGCCGATGCCCTGGCGGTCATGGAAATAGGCGACGGCCTTTTTCAGGTCGCGGGTGAGATAGGCGATCTGGGTGATATCGCCGAAAATTCTGCTCATTGGTGTTTGCTCCCCTTGGGTTTTGTTGGTTGTAGCGGATCGGCGCGAGAGGCGGAATGCTCAGGGTTAGCGTTTGCCCTGGGGTTTGGGACTTGGGCCGCGCCGGTTGTCCATGCTCCAAGGGCCTGGGCCGCCGATGCAGAGGTAGAGAAAGACGAAGAAGAACAGCACCGGAAGCTCGCCGCCATTGACCAGGGGCCAGGGGCTCGCATCGGCATGGCCGCGCCAGTAGGAGACGCCCATGCCGATGGCCAGCAAAGCGGCGGCGGGACGGCTGGCGAAGCCCAGCGCAAGGGCCAGCCCGGCGAAGGCTTCGGCGAGGCCGATGACGCCGGTGAGTGCGGTGAGTTTCACCGCCGGGCCCTGATAGGGGATTTCGAACAGCTTCGACGTGCCGCGCTCCATGACCAGCAGGCCGGAGGCGATGCGGAGCACCGCATAGGCGCGCGGTGTCCAGGATCGGTAGAAAGTCTCGGTCAGGCGAAACATACGGCCCGACCCTCGCGGTTAGTAGCCGTTGGAGGTGGCGATGCCGTCCGCCACGGCTTCGCGCAATCTGGCATGCATGTGCGGATTCGCGGCCACCACGTCGCGGCCGATTTCCTCGGCGCCATGCGGGTCGGTGACGAAGCCCCCGGCCTCGCGCACGATCAGGATGCCGGCGGAAATGTCCCAGGGCTGGAGGTTCTGCTCCCAGAACCCGTCATAGCGGCCGGCGGCGACCCAGGCGAGGTCGAGTGCGGCCGAGCCGAAGCGGCGGATGCCGGCGATCTGGGGCATCAGCGTGCCGAGCGTGCGGGCGAAAGCGAGGCGGGTTTTGCCGGAGGAGACGGCGAAGGGGACGCCGGTGGCGAACAATGCCTCGGAGAAGTCGCGCCGGGCGGAGACGCGGAGGCGGCGGTCGTTCATGAAAGCGCCGAGGCCTTTTTCGGCCCAGAACATCTCGTCATTGACCGGATTGTAGATGCAGCCAGCGGTGATTTCGGTGTGGCCATCCTCGAAACGGCGTTCGAGCGCGATGGAGATCGCCCAATGAGGGATGCCATGCAGGAAGTTGGTGGTGCCATCGAGCGGATCGACGACCCAGCGCCAGGTCCAGGCGTCCGACCCCGAGGCGCCGGATTCCTCCATCAGGAAGGAGTAGCCGGGGCGGGCCTTGGCGAGTTCGTCACGGATGGTCTGCTCGGCGCGGATATCGGCCTGGGAGACGAAGTCCGACGGGCCCTTGATGCTGACCTGGAGCTGCTCGACCTCCGCGAAGTCGCGCAGCAGGCGCTTGGACGCGCGCTGGGCGGCGTTCTGCATGACGGTCATGTGGGCGGAGAGACGTTGCGCCATGTTCGGTCCGATCAGTCGTTATGTGGCCCTGGACGCATCTGACCCCGTTTGGGGATTTTTCGTAATTGTCGGCGGTCGTGGGCGTAGGAGGCATAGGGTGGGTTGAATCCCATCCTATGCCAGTCACGCCACGCCTGGGGGTTAGCCCTTGGCGCGTTCGACGTAGGAGGAGTCTTCGGTCTTCACGACGATGCGTTCCCCGGTCTCGACGAAGGGGGGCACCATGCACTTCACACCATTGGACAGCTTGGCCGGCTTGTAGGACGAGGCGGCGGTCTGGCCCTTGACCACCGGATCGGCCTCGACAACTTCGAGGATGACGGTGGCGGGCAGATGCAGGCCGACGACATCGCCTTCGACCAGATCGGCCTCGAGCTTCATGTTGTCCTGCAGGAAGGCGGCCTGGTCGCCGAGCAGATCGACCGGAACATGCAGCTGTTCGAAGGTCTCATCGTCCATGAGCACCAGGTTTTCACCCTCGGTGTAGGAGTAGGTGTACTCCTTGTTGTCGGTCATCAGCCGCTCGACCGTGTCGGCGGTGCGCCAGCGCTCATTGGTCTTGTTGCCGGTCTTGAGGTCGCGCATTTCCACCTGGATGAATGCGCCGCCCTTGCCGGGGGTGATGATCTGCTGCTTGAGCACCGTCCAGCGACGGCCTTCATGCTCAATGACCTGTCCGGCCCGGATCAGGTTCGCCTGCTGCTTCATGGGTCAAAGAACTCATCAAAGTTGGGAAATTCCGTGCGGGGCTTCTAGCCCGGCAGGGGGGAGGGGGCAAGGGAAGGCTGGATTTCATCGCTGCCCTGGCGTCAAATCAGTTTCAAACTGATCGAGGTGGTGATGGATCAAGAATTGAAGCTACCCGTTCCAACGGTTCAGGAGATGGAGAGGGAGCAATTACCCGCAATTGAGCCATTCATTGAGGTAATAGGAGCATTGTTGGGGGCGGGTGGGCTCGTTTCTCCCAAGAAATTGGACCTGGCAATGGCAGCCAGCGAGGAAATTGGATCAATTTTGGGGAACTCTAATCTCGCGCGCGCACTCGTGCTGCGTGCATTGTCCTCGCCCAAATCCGCTCGGACGGCAGTGCAAGCCCTCAAGGTGGCGGCAAACAGTCTCTCCGCCACTCAACGATCCGCGATCATGCGCGAAATGGGTAAGTGCTTAACTGACCCTCAGAGCTATCCCATTGACCCGCAGGATATTGCGAACGCGCTCACCGTGCCATTGCCTGATCAATTCAAGAAAAGCAGCGACGGCGTAATGGGGACGCTCTCGAGTGCTGCGAGCAAGGTGCGTGGTTGGGTGCGCTCGCAGGACAATATTGTTCCTCTTGCCAAAGAATTTGCGCTCGAGCTTGACGAGGCGGCGCTCATGAAATTCTTGCAGGAAACAAAGGGCGTAACCGTTGAGCAAGTCCGTTCAGTGCTTCTTGTTGCGGTCGATTCTGTCCGAACAAAGCTTGCTGATATCGCTCGCGCCGAAGAGAAGTATAGAGAAGCGGTATCAGCCGCGACGGAGCTTGATAAAGTTTCTGATCAGATTGAAAGGGTTGCAAGTCAACGGTACGCCGCCATTGTGCGTAGGGCGAAGCTGCTGAAGCGGCATCTTCGTGATGAACTTATAGAATTGGTTGAGAACGCAAGCGAGGAGTTTGAGGCTGATTTTCGACGTCTATCTGATGCGCAGAAGGGCTGGTTTGGCGGACAGCAAACAACCGAGTTCAATGAGCGGCAGGTCATCAAGAATTTAGACCGCCGTTACCAAGCGTTGGCTCGCCGCTATCAGGATCAACTAGCAGGCTGCGGAAATTCACTACACAAATCGTCTGCTATCTGATTCTGTTGCTCCGAAGTTTGCGGGGGCGGAGATGCGGGGTGAGGACGAACAGACTGGGGCGCTTTTCACCTATTTGAGCCCGGAGGCTCTGGTGCCGGCGGAAC
>CANJOG010000044.1 GCA_947475475.1 Acetobacteraceae bacterium | reverse complement strand
GGCTGGCAGCACGTGGTGGAGGAAGTGCACGCCGGTGGCGGCGTCATCATGCCGCAGCTCTGGCACACCGGCCTGATCCGCAAACGCAAGCTCGCCCATATGACCGCAGAGCCGAAGAATGACTTCGCCCAGATGTCCAGCCCGTCCGGCATCGTGATGGAAGGCGAGCAGGTCACCGACGGCATTTCCGACGCCGAGGTGGAAAAGATCATCGCAGCCTTCGCCACCGGCGCCGCCACCGCCAAACGCCTCGGCTTCGACGGTATCGAGATTCACGGCGCGCATGGCTATCTCGTCGACCAGTTCCTCTGGCACGGCACTAATCGCCGCACCGATCGCTGGGGCGGCGCCACGCTGCGCGAACGCGCCCGCTTCGCCGTCGAGCTGGTGGCCGCCTGCCGCGCCGCCACCGGCCCCGATTTCCCCATCCTGTTCCGTTTCTCGCAATGGAAGCTGCAAAACTACGAGGCAAAACTCGCCACCACGCCGCAGGAACTGGAATCCCTGCTCACCGCCCTGGTCGATGCCGGCGTCGATATCCTGCACGCCTCACAGCGCCGCTTCTGGGAGACCGAATTCGACAGCACGCTCAATCTTGCCGGCTGGGCCAAGAAACTCACCGGCAAGCCCGCCATCACCGTGGGCTCGGTCGGGCTGGACCGCACTTTCTCCGACAGTTTCGTCACCGATGAACGCGCCACCGTCACATCGCTCGACCCGATCTTCGAGATGGTCGCGCGCGGCGATGTCGATCTGGTCGCCATCGGCCGCTCCCTGCTCGCCGATGCGCACTGGGCGGAGAAAGTCCGCCGCGGCGCCTTCGACGAATTACTGCCCTATCACCGCTCGTCCCTGGCGACGCTGAACTGAAACACGCCGAACTGAAGCACGCCGAACTGAAGCACGGGAGGCCACACAGATGACTTTCGAAAACGGCGCGATCATCGCCGCCGGCGACAGTGGCTTCTCCCGCGTCGAAACCGATGTCTGCGGCATTATCGACGCACCGATCGAAGCAGTCTGGAACCTCTTCACCGACTGGAGCGGCATCCATAAATGGTTCAAGGCCCCGATCGCGCCAAAGGATGTGGTGCGATCGGACCTGCTGCCCGGCCAGACCGAAACCATGCTGCCCCGCACCCGCATGATCGAATTCGGCGGGCCGGACGCCGCCGAGCCGCCCGTGCCCGAAACACTGCTGCACACCGACGCGCATACCCGCACGTTGTACTACCGCGTCGAGGGCGTCCGCCCGAGCGGCTATCGCGATTATCTTTGCTATGTCAGCATGGATGCGACACCGGATGGCGGCACCGCACTGCGTATCAATGCCCGCATGACCGCCCCCACCGAGCGCGCCGACCTCGTGCGCAAGGCGATCACCGCGGTGCATCGCGACGGCATCATCGCCAATTTCCAGCGCTATCTTGCGGCAAAAGACTGAGTTCTCAAAACCGCTTTTGCGGGATCGTGAGACACACACCCATCGCCACCACCATGAAGCCCGACACCACCAGGAAGGCGGTACGGAACGCATCGCCCAACCCTGCCCGCACCTCAGCGATATGCGCGGGGTCAAGGCCGGCAAGGGCGGTGGAATCATGCTGGATCAGCCGGGTGAACAAGGCGGCAAGCTGCGGATCGGCCGCTGCGGTGGTGGCGAACAGCGCCGCACCCACCATCGCCGTCAGCAGCGCCGACCCGAGCGAACGCGACACCTGGATCGAGGCCGCCGCCGCCCCCAGCAGCTTCGGCCCGGCCACATGCTGGACCAGCGCCGGAATGGACGGAAAACACGCACCCAGCGCCAGCGCATAGATCGGAAACAGAAACGCCAGCGTCGTGGTCGAGACCTGGCCGCCAAAAAACGCAAACAGAGCCAGCACCACCGCCAGCACCCCGGCGCCCACCGCAGGCGCCGCGGTCAGATGGCCGCTCCGGGTTACGATCCGCCCGGCCAGCGTGGCACCCACCGGCACAAAACCGGTCATGGGCAGCAACATCAAGCCCAACTCCCCTGGCCCCACGCCGCGCACCGCCTGCAAGTAGATCGGCATGAAGGTCACCACCGCCACCAGGCAGCCATTGGTCAGCGCTCCGAACAGATTGGCCCGCCAGATCGAGGGATTGCGAAACGCCTTGATCGGCACCAGCGGCTGCTCGATCCGCAATTCGTGCCAGAGCAGCGTGGCCAGCGCCGCGAGCGACACGGCGCCAATCATCGCCGCCCGCCAAGCCCCCTGGGCGGTGAAACGCTGCGCCTGTTCGAGCGCCAGCACCAAAGCGACGACGAACACTGTCAGCAGGATCGCCCCCAGCAGATCGAAGCGGAATTTCCCCGCCCGCCCCGGCTTGGCCTCCAGCCGCAGCGCCAGCACCGCCGCCAGCACGGTCAGCGGGATGAACACCATGAAGATCGCCTGCCAGCCGAACAAAGCCGTCAGCGCCCCGCCCACCACCGGCCCCGAACTCGACGAGATCACAAACACCGCCGCCAGATAGCCCTGGTAGCGCGGCCGCTCACGCGGGCCGATCGCCTCAGCGACCAGCGATTGCCACAAGGTCAGCAGCCCGCCCGCCCCCAGCCCCTGCACCACCCGCGCGATGGTCAGCATGGTCATGCTGGTGGAAAAGACACAGCAGATCGCCCCGGTGACAAACATCGCCTGACCAATGAAGAGCATCCGCCGCTGGCCGAAGACATCGCCTAGCCGCCCATAGACCGGGGCCGAGACGGTCGCCGCCACCAGATAGGACACCACCACCCAGGAAATCCGCTCCAGCTCGCCCAGATCACCAGCGATAGCGGGTAAGGCGGCGGCCACAATGGTTGTGTCCAGCCCGGCCATGAACATGCTGAGCATGATCGCCGGAAAGACGCGAAAGAAGGCGCGCCTGGTCTCTTGCGGGGATTTGATCGGATGCCCGCCCTGGTCGATCATCCCAGGGGCAGCCGTGCCGGTGGCGTTCTCGGAGGCGTCCGTCATGCGCGCCCCCGGCCCATCACCTCAGGCGAGCCCTTCGCGCCCCATGGCGAGGAATTTCTCGCGCCGGCGTTGCTTGAGCGCCACCGGATCGAGCGTGCTCAACTGGGAAAGCGTGCCGGCAATCGCGGCGCCGACCGAGTTAATCATCTCATCGGGCGCGCGATGCGCCCCGCCGAGCGGCTCAGGGATCACGCGGTCCACGATGCCCAGGCCGCGCAGATCCTCCGCGGTCAGTTTCAGCGCCTCGGCCGCCACCGCCGCCTGGGCGGCATCGCGCCACAGGATCGAGGCGCAGCCTTCCGGCGAGATCACCGAATAAATCGCATGTTCGAGCATCTGCACCGTATCGCCGGCCGCCAGCGCAATGGCGCCACCCGAGCCGCCCTCGCCAATGATGGTCGCGATCAGCGGCACCGGCGCGTTCAGACAGGCCTCGATGGAGCGGGCAATGGCTTCCGCCTGGCCACGCGCCTCGGCATCGATGCCGGGAAAGGCGCCCGACGTATCGACAAAGGTGAGAATCGGCAGCTTGAACCGCCCGGCCAGCTCCATCAGCCGCCGCGCCTTGCGATAGCCCTCGGGCCGCGCCATGCCAAAATTATGCTTCACACGGGTTTCGGTATCGTGGCCCTTCTCAGTGCCGATCACCACGACCGGACGGCCCTGGAAACGGCCCATGCCACCCACCACAGCGGCATCATCGGCAAAGGCGCGATCGCCGGCCAGCGGCATGAAATCGGTGATCAGGCCACGAATATAGGCCAGCGCCTTGGGGCGTTCGGGATGGCGGGCCACCTGGGTCTTCTGCCAGGGCGTCAGCTTGGCGTAGAGAAGGCGCAGCTGCTTGTCGGCCTTGTCGGTCAGGCGCGCGACTTCCTCGGCGATATTCATGCCGCCTTCGGGCTCCGTCATGCGACGAAGCTCCTCGATCTTGCCCTCCATCTCGGCGAGCGGCTTTTCGAATTCCAGGAAGTGACGCATGGGCCTCTGAGTGCAAAGGTCGGGTCAGCCGGTAGTCGGCACGGAGCAGACGTCAGCCGGCGGGACTCCCACCAGCAGGCACCGCCAAGCCCGGCGCTTTAGCACAATTGCACCGGGGTGAAAGGGCGAAGCGCTGCTTGCCGCTCACCCCTGCCCTTCGCCGCTCGCTTTGCCACCCTCTTTTGCACTTGGGCCGATATACGCGCGGGCCAGCGGATGATGCGCCTGGACCAGCCGGTGCAGCCGCTCCTCCTGCACATGGGTATAGATTTCAGTGGTCGAAATATCGGCATGGCCGAGCAACGCCTGGATGGACCGCAGATCGGCGCCGTGCGCCAGCATATGGCTGGCAAAGGAATGTCGCAGCACATGCGGCGAGACCCGCTCCGGGTCTATTCCCGCCGCCAAAGCCGCCTTTTTCACCAGCAGATTGAAATTCTGCCGCGTCATCGGCTGGATGCGCGATCGCCCGGCAAACAGATGCTTCGGCGGCGGCTTGGGATAGGACTCTACCAGTTCCCGCGCCGCCACCCGGGCATCCTCGGACAAAGGCACCAGCCGCTCCCGTCCGCCCTTGCCGGCGATCAGGATCAGCATCCCATCCTCCGACAGCGCCGCCCGCGGCAGGGAGAGCATCTCCGAGACGCGCATCCCGCTGGCATAGAGCAGTTCCAGCGCCGCCTTCAGCAACACCCCCTGCTTGCCCGGCAAGCCGGCGCCCGCCGCGATCAGCCCATCGACCTCAGTTTCAGAGAGATATTTCGGCAGCGATTTCGGCATGCGCGGGGAGCGGGCGCGCGACGTCGGATCGCCCGTGCGGCGGCCCTCGCTCAACAAAAACCGGTAAAATTGCCGCAAGGCCGACAGCCGCCGCGCCCCGGTCCGCGCCGAGAGCCCCTGGCGCGAGAGGTCTTCCAGATAGGCACTGACCAGACCGTGATCCGCCGCGATCGGGCTCGACCCCGCCGCCCCCGCATAGGCGGCGAAATCCTCCAGGTCGCGTGCATAAGCATCCAGCGTATTGCGCGCGGCGCCGCGCTCGGCCGCCATCATCTCCAGGAACGCCTCGATATGGCGATCCATGGAGGCGGTCCCTATCCGGCCGGCTTGAACTGCTCGATCGGCAGGACCTTGCTCACCGGCACCACCTTGGGCTCAGGCGGAAAGGCGCCGAAATAGGCAATGCCGCCGCCGATAACGAGGATGCCCAGCACGAGCACAACGAGGAGAACACGACCCATGAAACTCTTCTCCTCTAAAAAACGCCCCGAACGCGCGCAGACACTTGGGAAGCGAGACCCGGACCCGCAAGCAGGGTCCTTGGCGATGGTGACCGGGCGTGTGCTAACCTTGCACGCCATGACACGCAACCAGACGATGAACACCGCACACCGCGAGACCGACTCAACGCTGCGCGAGCGGGCCGGACTATCGGACACGCTTGCCGAGTCGCTCTCCGGCCGTAGCCTCGTACTCGTCGGATTGATGGGCGCCGGCAAGACCTCGATCGGCCGCCGTCTGGCCGGCCGCCTCGGCCTGCCATTCCATGACGCCGACGCCGAAATCGAACAGGCCGCCGGCTGCGCCATCCCCGAACTCTTCGAGCGGTTCGGCGAGGCCGAATTCCGCAAGGGCGAACGCCGGGTCATCGCCCGCCTGCTGGCCGGCGACCCGATCGTGCTCGCCACCGGCGGCGGCGCCTATATGGACCCGGAAACCCGCGCCGCCATCCGCCGCGAGGGCCTGGCCGTCTGGCTGCGCTGCAAATTGCCCACCCTGGTCCGCCGCGTCGGCTCCTCCACCAACCGCCCGCTGCTGCGCGGCGGCGACCCGGCGCAGATTCTCGCCGGGCTGATGGAAAAGCGCTACCCGATTTATGCCGAGGCCGATGTCATCGTCGATTGCGGCGACGAGCCGCCCGATGTCACCACCAGCAAGGTGCTGGACGCGGTGCAGTCCTACCGCCCGCATCGCAAACTCTCGGTCCGGCTCTCCACCACCTCCTATGACGTCGCCATCGGCCCCGGTCTGATCGCCCGCGCCGGCGCCCAACTGGCCGCCGTGCTGCCGCAGAAGCGCGCCTTCATCGTCTCCGACGAAACCGTCGCTGGACTGTACCTGCCGCAGCTCCGCGCCTCGCTGGCCGAGTGCGGCTTTTCCACCGGCGAGTTCATCATCCCCCCCGGCGAGGGGTCGAAGACGCTGGAGACCTATCAGCGCCTGGTCGGCGCCATGCTGGAAGCCAAGGTGGAGCGCCGCACCAGCGTCATCGCACTCGGCGGCGGCGTGGTCGGCGATCTCGCAGGTTTCGCGGCGGCAACTACCCTGCGCGGCCTGCCCTTCGTGCAGATCCCGACAACTTTGCTCTCCCAGGTGGATTCCAGCGTCGGCGGCAAGACTGGGGTGAATTCCCCCTGGGGCAAGAACCTGATCGGCGCCTTCCACCAGCCCCGCATGGTGCTGGCCGATGCCGGTGCACTCTCCACCCTGCCCGCCCGCGAACTGCGCGCGGGCTATGCCGAAATCGTCAAAGCCGGGCTGATCGGCGATGCGCGGCTGTTCGAGTGGTGCGAGCGCAATGGCGCCTTAGTCCTGGGAACTGGCACCGAGGAACAGATTGCCGAGGCCCGTGGCGAGGCCGTCCTGCGCGCCTGCGCCTTCAAGGCCGCCGTGGTTGGCGATGACGAGCGCGAGGAAAAGCCCAATGACGGCCGCGCCTTGCTCAATCTCGGCCATACGTTCGGCCACGCGCTGGAGGCCGAGTTCGGCTATGACGGCACGCTGTTGCATGGCGAGGCGGTGGGCATCGGCCTCGGCCTCGCCTTCATGCTCTCCGCAAGGATCGGCCTCTGCGCCCCCGAGGATGCCCAGCGCGTCACCGCCCACCTCGCTTCCGTCGGCATGCTGGCGCGCATCGGAGACCTGCGCCGCCCGCTCTCGGCGGCCCGCCTGCTCGCGCATATGAAGCGCGACAAGAAAATGCGCGACGGCGCGCTGCATTTCGTGCTCGCCCGCGGCATCGGCCAGGGCTTCACCAGCAGCGATGTCGCCGAGCAGGATGTCCGCGCCCTGCTGATCGAGGAAGGCTGCGGCGACTGAATGTCAGAGTGCGCCGGCTCGCGGGCGCACCGGTTGGGGTTGAAGGATTTACCGATGGATCTGAGCGCGCCCGCGCCACGGCGGAAACTGCATCATCGCGCCATCAATCTGGAAGGTTTCGAACGCGAGGACGGTCTCTTCGAAGTCGAGGCCGAGCTGATCGACACCAAGACCTATGCCTATACCGCCGCCGCGCGCGGCCATCTCGAGGCTGGCACCCCGGTGCATCACATGCGCGTCCGCGTCACCTTCGATGACCGCATGAAGATCACCGCAGCCGAGGCGGTGACGCTGGCCGGCCCCTGGGGTGACTGCCCCAGCGGCGGCGACAAATTCCATCGCCTGGTCGGCCTCACACTCGGCCCCGGATTCACGGCGGCCGTGAAGGAACGCATTGGCGGCGCAGCGGGCTGCACGCATCACCGCGAATTGCTCCAGCAGGTCGCCACCGTCGCCTTCCAGACCAGCTTCCGCCGCAGCCTGGACCGGATCGAGCGCGACATCGCCGCCGGCACAATCAAGCGGCATCCGCGCGAGCGCCTGGTCAATACCTGCCGCGCCTATGCCGAGGGCGGCGCCGCGCTGGCACAATTGCGCTCCACCGGCGGCTCCCTGCCAAGCCCCGATGCCCTGCCAAATGCCGTGACCAATGACGTGACCAATGACGTGACCAATGCCGCGCCCGGCAGCAGCGCGGGCGATGCCTGAAGCGTGACACAACCGCATGCGCTGAAGGGCGGCCCAGCTGGTGGCCCCGCTGGTGGCCCCGTTGGTGGCGCGACCGGCAGCACGGCTTTGGCGGGCATCGTCCTGCTGATCGGGTCAGTGGTGCTGTTCGCCGCCTCCGACATGGTCGCCAAGATCATGAGCCGGCAATTGCTGGTCTCCGAACTGGTCTGGCTGCGCTACATCGTCTTTTTCAGTGTCGGCGCCGCCATGGCCGCGCGCGGCGGAGTCTCCAGCCTGGCCACGCGCCATCCAAGGCTGCAGATCGTGCGCGGCCTCTGCGCCGTCTCTTCCTCGATGATTTTTGTCTTCGCCCTGCGCTACCTGCCGCTCGCCGAGGCGACGGCGATCAACTTCCTCTCCCCGGCCATGCTCACCGCCATGTCCGTGCTGCTGCTGGGCGAACGCGCCGGGCCGGGCCGCTGGGCCGCGGTGGTGGCCGGCATGGTGGGCGTGATCATCATCATCCGCCCTGGCAGCGAGGCGCTGCAACTCGCCGCCCTGCTGCCGCTCGGCTCGGCGACAAGCTGGGCGGTGACACTGACCATCACCCGCCGCTTCGGCACCGCCGAACGGCCGGAGACGACCATGTTCTGGACCGCCGGCATCGGCTTCGCCCTGATGTGCGCGGTGCAGCCTTTCACCTTCGTGGCGCCCACACTTGAACAATGGGCGCTCGGATTCGCGCTCGGCATCACCGCGACCCTGGCGCAATTGATGGTGGTGCACGCCTATCGCCGCGCCCCGGCCTCGCTGCTCGCCCCTTTTCTCTATATCCAGCTCGTGATCGCCACGGTCATCGACTATCTCCGCTTCGGCAATCTGCCCGACGCGATGGGCTTCACCGGCATCGCGATCATCGTCGCCAGCGGCCTGTATTCGGCCCATTGCGAACGCAGCGCCGCCCGCCGCCAGGCAATCGCGCCCACCGCGCGGAGCGGGGCATGACTCGCACCACGCGGAGCGCGACATGACGTGCAATGCGCGGGGAACGGCATGACGCCACCAGCACCCGCCCGGCTGCCCTCCATCCGCCTGCTCTCCGGATTTCCCCGCCAATACCTGGCCGGCATCCTGATCCTGGCCTGTTCCACGCTGTTCTTCTCGACCTCCGACATGATCGCCAAGCTCATGGCGGGCGCCTTGCCGCCATTCCAGCTCGCCTGGACCCGGCTCGCCATCTTCTTCGCCATGGCCAGCCTCCTCGCGATGCGGTCCGGCATCGGCACTGGTATTGGCATTGGCATTATCCGCACGCGCCATAAGCTGTTGCATGTGCTGCGCGGGGCGGGAGTGGCCGGCGCAGCGCTGCTGATGATCGTGGCGTTGGGCTACATGCCGCTCTCGGTCGCGGTCTCGGTCAATTTCGTCTGCCCCGCCATCCTGACCGCCCTCTCCGTGGTCTTTCTCCATGAGCGTGTCGGCCCGCGCCGCTGGGCAGCGGTGGCGGCCGGGCTCATCGGCGTGGTGGTCATCGTGCGGCCGGGCAGCGAGGCCCTGCAACTCGCCGCCCTGATCCCGGTGGGTGCCGCCTTCACCTGGGCGGTGGCACTGCTGATCAGCCGCGCAATCGGGGCCAGCGAGCGTGCCGAGACGACGCTGCTCTGGTCCTCGGCCAGCGGCTTCGCCCTGCTCAGCCTGACCATGCCCTTTGTGGCGGTGCTGCCGGATTGGCACGACCTGCTGCTCTCGGTGGTGATGGGATTCTGCTCGGCGACCGGCCAGACCCTGATCGTGCTGTCCTACCGCCGCGCGCCCGCGACCGTGCTGGCCCCCTTCCTGTATCTGCAGGTCATCGCCTCGGTCAGCATGGATAATTTCATCTTCGGCACCTTGCCCGATCTGCAAAGCCTGGCCGGCATGGCCATCATCATCGGCGCCGGTCTCTACAGCATCCTTTGCGAGCGCCGCGCATCGCGGGCAGCGGCGGCGGCGGGATGACGGTGGCGCGCTCCCCCTGGATGGGCCTGTTCTTCCTGCTGCTCTCGGTGGTCTGCTTCGGCGGCTCGGACATCACCGCCAAGGCCATGATCGGCCGCCTGCCCTCGGCCGAACTGGCCTGGATGCGGCTGGCCTTTCTGTTCGTCGTCGCCACGGTGCTGGCGTCGCGCTCCGGGCCTGGCGTGTTCCGCCCCAAGCATCCCTGGCTGCAAATCCTGCG